>CALKZN010000127.1 GCA_938002995.1 uncultured Arenicellaceae bacterium
TGAGTATATTGCGCACACTTATAACGACATTCCAATTCACACATTTGGAATAAATAAACATTAAAGAGGGTATGTGTATGTCAAATAAATTGAAACTGGTAGGGCTGTTATCAATGTTAATCATGATTACTGCTTGCGGTGATGATGATCAATCAAAACTAAGTGAAGCGATTGAATCAACTAAAGAAGCAACTAGTGAGGCTGTGGAAACGGTTAAGAAAGGCTCAGAAGCTCCTGATATTCAAGCTGTTCCCTCTCAAGATTCAAATGATTCGTCAACAACACAAGAACCTTTAAGGCCAGTAACGCCTGCTAAAGAAGACCCTTCTCTAGTTGATGCTGCTAAAGAGAAAGCGGTTGAAGTGAAAGATGGAGCTGTAGAATTAAGCCAGAAGATTGGCTCTACAGTCGGTGAAGCTGCAGAATCAACGGTTGAGAAAACCAAAGATGTTGTTAATAAGACAGTTGAAACAGTAAAAGAAGCTTTGCCAAGTTCAACATCGCCAAGTTCAACACCAACCGATGCCGCATCAGGCCAAACTGAAAAAGAGGCTGAAGTGAATGAGGAGAAACCTGTAGAAACAGAGGCAACTAAACCTGCTGAAGAAAAAGCACCTGAAGCAGTTACTCCCAATACAACTGCTCCCAAGGAAGTTAAGTAAAATGCAAAAATAACGATATTTTGCGTTTTGCACCTTTGGGTGCGAGTTAATGAAAAGGCCTCAATATGAGGCCTTTTTAATTGTCATACAAACATCACATTTCGATGTTTGTATTTTGCTCTATAATACGCCGTTTTAGTTCGTCTATAGTAGATAGAGAAGATGTAGGCAGTTTTTCAAAGTTATATTAGGCAAAGTTATATTAGGCAAAGTTATGAAAATTGGTATTAATGGTTTTGGTCGAATGGGCCGTTTGACAATGCGCGCGACAATTGATCGTTTTCAAGAACAAGCAAGTCCATTAGAGTTTATTCGTAGTAATGACCCTTCTGGTGATGCAAAAACAATGGCGCATTTGATGGAATTTGATTCTATCCATGGCCGATGGCAGCAAGCATTCGCTGTAGATGGCGATAAAATGACAATTGCTGGCCACCCGTTGCTGCATACGCAAAATCAGCGTATTGAAGATACTGATTGGTCTGCTTGTGATATTGTTTTGGAAGCGTCAGGACAGTTTAAAACGCAAACGGAACTCAATAAATATTTCGAACAAGGCGTTAAACGTGTCGTCGTTGCTGCACCCGTGAAGGAAGATGGTGTTGCGAATATTGTGATGGGCGTAAATCACCATGAATATGATAAAAATGTTCATAAGATAGTCACCGCAGCATCATGTACAACCAATTGTTTAGCGCCAGTGGTGAAAGTGATTCATGGTGAGCTTGGTATCAAGCATGGCTCGATGACGACTATCCATGATATTACCAACACCCAAACGATCATTGATAAAGGTCATAAAGACTTACGTCGTTCGCGTGCCTGCGGGATGAGCCTGATACCAACTACAACCGGTTCTGCGACTGCAATTACACATATATTCCCTGAGCTGAAAGGTAAACTCAATGGTCATGCAGTGCGTGTGCCATTAACGAATGCATCACTCACCGATTGTGTATTTGAATTACAAAGAGCAACTACCGTTGACGAGGTCAATCGTATATTACGTGAAGCCGCTGAAGGAGAGTTAAAAGATATTCTAGGCTATGAAGATCGGCCACTAGTGTCTATTGATTATCGCACGGATCCTCGCTCAAGCATTATCGATGCTCCTTCTACAATGGTCGTCAATGATACTCAGCTCAAATTATACTTGTGGTATGACAATGAATGGGGCTATGCCAACCGTACCGCAGAATTAGTACAAATGGTTGCTGAGCAGGGATGGAGTTAAACCCCTGAACATTAGGGGTTATTCGTCGTGCTTTCAAACGTCTCTAAGCAAGTGCAGCAATATGCACTGATCACGGCAAATTATTGGGCTTTTACGCTGACTGACGGAGCTTTGCGGATGTTGGTGGTTTTATATTTCCATCAATTGGGATATAGCCCATTGCAAATCGCTATGCTGTTCTTGTTTTATGAGTTCTTTGGAGTAGTAACCAATCTTGTCGGTGGTTGGTTAGGCTCACGATGGGGTTTGAACCGGACAATGCACCTAGGTTTGGGTTTACAAGTAATCGCATTATCAATGTTGCTGGTTTCAAATGAGTGGTTGACTATCGCTTGGGTGATGTTTGCACAAGCCTTGTCAGGCATCGCCAAAGACTTAAACAAAATGAGCGCTAAAAGCGCAGTAAAACTCTTGGTGCCTGAAAACCAACAAGAAAAGCTTTATAAATGGGTGGCGATTCTTACCGGTTCTAAAAACACGCTTAAAGGCGTTGGTTTTTTCTTAGGGGGATTATTATTAAGCCTGCTAGGATTTCATGGTGCGGTCTTAGCCATGGCTGTTGCTTTAGCAGTTGTATGGTGTATCAGCATCTTTGCATTGAAAAGTGACTTAGGCAAAGCGAAAAATAAGCCTAAGTTTTCACAGATTTTCTCAAAAAGTAGAAATATCAATTGGCTGTCTGCAGCACGGCTATTTTTGTTTGCCGCTAGAGATGTTTGGTTTGTTGTGGCATTACCTGTGTTTTTGATCTCACAATTGGCTTGGACACACTGGCAGGTAGGTGCATTCATAGCGACGTGGATTATTGCTTATGGAATCGTGCAAGGCATAGCACCAAAACTAACGGGTTTGAATAACAATGGTTCTAATCGCCAAAGGGCTAGTATTTGGTGTTTGATACTATCTGTGATTCCTGCCGCAATGGTAGGGGCATTTATGGTTGTAGATAGAGTTGCTATGGAGGTATCTGCTATAGGTGGGTCTACCACTATGGTTGGCGCTATAGATAACACTATAACCACTGGAATTATTATTATCGGATTACTTATCTTTGGCTTTTTCTTTGCGGTTAATTCCTCTCTACACAGTTATCTGATTATTCGTGTAGCAAATGTCGATAGTGTTTCTACGGATGTTGGCTTTTACTATATGGCGAATGCATCAGGTAGATTACTAGGCACTGTACTTTCGGGTTATGTCTTTCAGGTTTATGGGTTTAATGCCTGTTTAATTATCTCGTCATTTTTTATTGTGATTTCAGCATTTTTGGTTCGCAATATTGATTAAAGCTTTTCATTGACAGAATTCTTCTGTCATATTTTTGTGACAAGCCTGTCATATTATTGTCACATTCATTTCTTATTATTCTCTTCGTCAACTAAGTGACATTAATAACTACTATTTAAATGACTATTAACCTAAATGACGATCTAGATATTAATCAGACGTTAATTCGGAGAGAAAAGTGAAAAAATTAGTTCTATCTGCAGCCTTAATTGCATCAAGCTTCGCAGCATCGCAAACAGCTGTTGCTCGCGATACTATCTCAATCGTTGGTTCATCTACTGTCTATCCTTTCGCAACAGTTGTTGCGGAGCGTTTCGGTAAATCAACAGATTTCAAAGCGCCTAAAATCGAATCAACAGGTTCAGGTGGCGGTTTGAAACTTTTCTGCAAAGGTGTTGGTGTTGATACGCCCGATATCACCAATGCATCACGCCGCATCAAACAAAGCGAAGTTGAAAATTGTGCGAAAAATGGCGTGAAAGACATCACAGAAGTACTTATTGGCTTTGATGGCATTGTTCTAGCAAATTCAAAAACAGCTACACAATTGACACTTTCTCGCAAAGATATTTATATGGCTTTAGCGAAATGGGTTCCGGGCGAAGATGGCAAATTGATTGAAAATCCAAACAAAACTTGGAAAGACGTCAATGCAGCATTGCCTGCAATTACAATCGAAGTATTAGGCCCTCCACCAAGTTCTGGTACTCGTGATGCTTTCGCTGAGCTTGCTTTAGGCGGCGGCGCGAAAACAATTGATGACTTGAAAACATTGCGTGGTTTGAAAGCTAGTCAAGCAGCTGAAATCGAAGCCATGGTTGCCAAGCTAGGCGTTCCTAAAGGTGTTTGGGACGGCATCGTTGCTAAGAAAGGCGAGAAAGCAAAAGGTAAAGATGTATTCAAAAAGGTGGCTTACGGTGTTCGTGAAGACGGCGCATACATCGAAGCAGGTGAAAACGATAATCTAATCGTACAAAAATTGAATGCTAATCCGAATGCACTAGGTATTTTTGGTTATAGCTTCTTGGAGCAAAACGCAGATAAAGTTCAAGGTTCTATCATTGATGGACAAGAGCCAACTTTCGAAGCAATTGCTGCAGGCGAATATAAAGTATCTCGTCCACTGTATTTCTACGTGAAAAAAGCGCACATCGGTACGATTCCAGGTATCCAAGAATTTGTGAACGCATTCATGGCTGATGAAACAACCGGTGAAGATGGTTACTTAGTCGACAAAGGTTTGATTCCTCTAGGTTCGGATCAACGCTTGAAAGTTGTTGCAGATGCAAAAGGCCTAGCTAACTTAGCGCTATAGGATTCTCGTAAGCATATTTTTATTAAGCAGTTCAAGTATCGGGCGGACGTTGAAAATAACGTTCGCCTGATTTTGTTTCATTTGCGGCTATCTTTATAATGCCTGCAAATTGTAAGTAGGCTGTCACGATGTTCTGGTAGAACATTTTTTAGCGGTAAATACATTGTTTGAAAAACATATTTTTAAATTATGACGACATACACTTTTTTTGCAGTATTTCTGTTGCTCGCGTTTGCTAGCTATCACTTTGGACGACTTCGTTCAGTTCAACTATCAAAAGAAGTGGGCGGTGTTCGCAAGCTAGCAGCATTGCCTAACTACTATGGAATGTTGTCTGTGCTATGGGCAGTGATTCCTTCTCTGATTTTTTTAGCCTTATGGACAATGTTTGATGAAACATTTTTCAATCGCGCGGCTATGTCAGCATTGCCCGAATCGGTTGCACAACTATCGCCAGATAAGCTGACTTTATTGATGAATAAAATCAGTATTGCGGCAAAAGAAGGAGTGGGTGTCAGCACCTTACAAGAAGAGCTTTTACCTGCATTTAATGAATATCAATCACTATATCAGCAATATGGTGCGATTAAACCATTCCTGGTTTTATTGTTACTGGTAGTCGGAGCGCTATTTAGCTTGCGCTTTATTTCCGTTAAATATAATGCTCGAACCAGTGTTGAACGGATTACTAATATTTTGTTATTAGTGTCATCGTGTATCGCCGTTATCACCACGGTTGGTATTGTTTTTTCCGTGCTGTTTGAGTCGTTTCGCTTTTTTCAAAAAATTCCTCTAACGGAATTTATATTTGGAACTCACTGGAACCCGCAAATTGCTATCCGTGCTGATCAAGTCGCTGCTGATGGTTCATTTGGCGCAATTCCTTTGTTCACTGGAACACTCTTGATCTCTGCAATCGCCCTCATTATCGCAGTGCCTGTGGGATTGATGTCAGCGATTTATCTGTCTGAATATGCCAGCAAATCTGTACGTAACTGGATCAAACCAATCCTGGAAATTTTAGCGGGTGTTCCGACAGTTGTTTATGGCTTTTTTGCAGCGCTGACGGTCGCTCCATTTATTAAAGATGCAGGTAGCCTTCTTGGACTAGAAGTTGCCTCCGCTAGCGCCTTGGCTGCGGGTCTTGTTATGGGCATTATGATCATTCCTTTTGTGTCTTCATTGTCAGATGATGTCATCAATGCTGTGCCACAGAGCTTGCGGGATGGCTCCTACGGTTTAGGCGCCACTCAATCAGAGACAATTCGAAAAGTAATCATCCCAGCCGCGTTACCTGGGATTGTTGGTGGAGTTTTGTTGGCAGCCTCGCGCGCAATTGGCGAAACCATGATTGTCGTTATGGCAGCAGGCTTAGCAGCGAACCTAACCGCCAACCCGCTTGAAGCGGTTACCACAGTAACGGTACAGATTAAAACCTTATTAGTCGGTGACCAAGAGTTCGATAGTGCCAAAACATTGGCTGCTTTTGCCTTAGGCTTGGTGTTGTTCTTGGTGACTTTATGTCTTAACTTTATTGCTTTGCACGTGGTGAAAAAATACCGCGAGCAATATGATTGATCACAGGTATTAATAAGATGACTACTGATGTAGATAAGCATAATCTGGAAAAACGCCGCGCGCATATTAAAAAGCGCTACAAAGCGGAACGTCGCTTTCGTAGTTTTGGCATAGCCGCTGTGAGCTTTGGTTTGCTATGTGTGGTGATTTTATTCACAGATATTATCGGCAAGGGCATGGGCGCTTTTCGCCAAACCTATGTGCAAATGGAAATGACCTTTGATGCCAACACATTAGGAATCACTGATGCCAATGATCAAGCGCAAGTCAAAGGGGCTAACTTTGGGGGGCTGGTGAAGAAGAACCTTCGCGACGCATACCCTCAATATAAAACCCGCAAAGACAAAAAAGCACTTTATGGCATAGTCAGCAGCGAAATTGGATTGATTCTGCGTGATGACTTGCTTGCTAATCCAGAAAAACTCGGCACAACCGAAACGATCTGGTTACTTGCAGACGACGATATCGACATGCATTATAAATATGCATTAGGCACGGATAAGCAAGTCGGCAGAATTTCTGAGCTACAAAAAAATATTGTTGATGAATTGCACGCTGCTGGGAAAGTGGAAAAACGCTTTAATCGATTGTTTTTCACTAATGCCGCTTCGCGTGAACCAGAGCTAGCGGGTATTAAGGGCGCACTAATGGGATCTTTTTTGACTTTAATAGTTACCTTGATTTTATCTTTTCCGATTGGAATTGCCACGGCTATCTATCTAGAAGAGTTTGCGCCTAAAAATAAAATCACTGACTTTATTGAAGTTAATATCAATAATTTGGCAGCGGTGCCTTCAATCATTTTTGGTTTGTTAGGCTTGGCCATATTTATAAATTTTTTTGGTGTGCCTCGTTCAGTTCCCTTGGTGGGCGGTTTAGTGCTCGCCTTAATGACATTGCCGACTATTATTATTTCTAGTCGTGCTGCGATAAAAGCTGTACCTCCTTCAATCCGAGAAGCCGCATATGGTATGGGTGCTTCAAAGATGCAGACGGTCACGCACCATGTGCTGCCATTAGCGATGCCAGGCATGCTGACTGGAACCATTATTGGAATGGCACAAGCATTAGGTGAAACCGCACCGCTTTTGATGATTGGTATGGTTGCATTTATTGTCGATGTGCCGAGTAGTATTACTGACTCAGCTACCGTTCTGCCCGTGCAAATTTTCTTATGGGCAGATAGTCCCGAAAGAGCATTCATCGAACGCACATCTGCTGCAATTATGGTGTTACTGGCATTCTTGATTGTGATGAATAGTTTTGCCGTTTGGCTGCGCAAAAAACTAGAGCGCCGCTGGTAAGCTAAGTAATTGTAAGAAATACGTAAAAACACATTTAACGAGAATTGGAATGAATATGTCTGAACATACTCAACAAAACGAGCACAAAACTGAAGGCACGCCATTGCTAGACGATCCACGCATGAGTACACGCGGTGTGGATGTTTTCTATGGTGATAAACAAGCGATTTTTAATGTCGACTTAGATATTGGTAAAAACCAAGTACTCGCCATGATCGGCCCTTCAGGCTGCGGTAAGTCAACATTTTTGCGTTGTTTGAATCGCATGAATGACACTATCGATATTTGCAAAGTCACCGGAAGTATTTCGCTTGATGGTGAAGATATCTATGATCGTAAAATCGATGTAGTGGAATTGCGCGCTCGAGTTGGTATGGTCTTCCAAAAACCAAACCCTTTTCCAAAAAGCATCTATGAAAATGTTGCCTATGGGCCACGTATCCATGGCTTGGTTGATCACAAGGTAGACTTGGATGAAATTGTAGAAAAAAGCTTGGTCAGATGTGGACTTTGGAAAGAGGTCCGCGATCGTTTGGATCAACCGGCAACCGGCTTGTCTGGTGGCCAACAACAACGTCTGTGCATTGCCCGTGCAATTGCCATTAATCCAGAAGTCGTTTTGATGGATGAGCCTTGTTCAGCATTGGATCCTATTGCGACGGCTACGGTGGAAGAGTTGATTAGCGAGCTCAGCGAGCGTTTCACTATTTCTATCGTCACACACTCTATGCAACAAGCGGCTCGAGTGTCTCAACGCACTGCTTATTTTCATTTAGGTAAGTTGATTGAAGTCGGCGATACAGATCAAATCTTTACCAATCCAACGCATCAATTAACGGAAGAATATATTACTGGCCGAATCGGTTAGGGTCACGCAAGCATAAGGCGAGGATAAAATTATGAGTGAAAAGAAAACTATCATTGGTACCCATATCAGCAAGCAATTCGATCAAGAGTTGGAAGATATTCGTGAGCGTGTTTTGCAAATGGGCGGTTTGGTCGAAGAGCAATTTGGTCGAGTCATGACTGCCTTAATGGATGGCGATGCCGACCAAGCAGCCTTAGTTGCCGCCGAAGACTACAAAATCAATCAATTTGAAATGGAAATTGATGAAGAATGTGTATTGATCTTAGCGCGTCGTCAACCGACTGCGAGTGATTTGCGCCTAGTGGTTGCGGTCACTAAATGTATTCGTGATCTAGAGCGCATTGGCGATGAAACCGAACGCATGGCACGTATGATTCAGAATTCAATCGAGATTGAATCTCCTGAAAACTACTACAAAGGGTTTTTAGCAGCGGGTGAAAGCATCCGTAAGCTACTGCAATCGACTCTCGATTGTTTTGCCAGGATGGATGTCATGAGTGCTGTGAAACAAATGCGTGAAGCCTATATTATTGATCGTGAGTTTCATTCCATGACCAAGCAATTAGTTGATCGTATGAAAAAGGACCCTGAATCAATTACCAGTGCCCTAGATATGATGTGGGCAACAAGATGTTTGGAGAAGGTCGGCGATCACTGCGTTAATATCTTAGAAAACGTAGTCTACTCAGTCAAAGGCCAAGATGTCAGACACCAACATTTGGATGAAGTTGAAGAAACAGTTAAGCAATCGTAGAATTTATCAAAACATATAAATGAAATAAAAAAGAGCCGCTAGGCTCTTTTTTATTTGTAGCACGCAATTGTGTTTGAATATCAATTGGTTTTTCTCAATCAAGTCGGATAACAATAAGTCTAATGTGGAGCGTCAGCTTATCGTTAGACTTGTCTCTATATTCATTGTATTTTAGGAGGAATGATAACTGCGCTATTCAAGAAAGCTTGATCAGATATTCGCGTCCATTTTCTTACTTTACTTAGATACGCATGTCTTGATTGAACGATTTCTCTTGTTAAATCATCTCCTTTAAGCGCTATTTGATCAATTTCTTTTCTTGTTTCATTGGCTAGTGCTCTGAAAATTCTTGTAGGAAATGCCCTAATTTTAACTTCTGGATGTTCTTTTAAAATTATGTCTAGTACTTCCGCATTTTTATGATAAATATGTGGAAACATATCGTATGCAGCTAATCTCATTGATGTTATTAAAATATTTTGGAATTGAGCTGAGAGCTGTTCAAAACTGTCCTTATTTACTAAGAATTGTAACTCTGAACCTGGTGCATGCCAACCAGTATAATAATAGTTGGCTACTTCATGATACTTTCTACTGTAATCCATAGCAGGGCCAACATACTCTAATGCTTGGATTTTATCGGTTTTTAAAGCTTCGTATAATTCTCCTCCAGGAATGTTTACAGGTTCTGCTCCTAAATTTTTAAGCGCTTGAGCTGCAATTCCTGGAAGTCGTATTCTCAGTCCCTTGAAGTCTTCAAGGGTTTTGATTTCTTTTTTAAACCATCCTCCCATTTGTGTGCCAGTGTTTCCACCAGGGTATGAGAGTAGCTTATGTTTACTAAATACTTTTTGCATAAGTTCTAACCCACCACCATGATAAAACCAAGCGTATTTTTCTGCCATGACCATACCCATGGGCAGTGCTGTAAAAAAACCTGTATTTATGTCTCTCGACTTCCAATAATGAGCAGAGGTATGTGCCATTTCAAACTCCCCCTCTTGGACCATTTCAAACACTTTTAACGCACGTTTATGTTCACCCTTTGGTACTATTTTTATTTTAAATTCTCCATTAGATAGTCGTTCAACATTAGTAGCCATATTTTCTACAACTTCGCCAAAAAAGGGAAAATTTTCTGGCCATGATTCAGCAATTCGCCAATTGACTGGCTTTGCATAAGCAGTGTTTATAAATAGAAACGATATAGCAGTTATCGTTATTGCTGAGAAAAAGTTAATTGTTTTCATTTTTGTCCTCTTTATGCTTTTAATTATTTATTGTATACAATAATAGTATATAAATGTACAATATTTGAATACAAATATACGAAAAATTTAAATATAGGAATACCATGTCTAAAGGCTCATACAACCCAAATAGCTATAGTGTTAAAGATTGGCAAGAGGCTGCAGAAAAATCTTTAAAGGGGAAAACCGTAAAGTCATTAAATTGGATGACGCCGGAAGGTATTAATATAAAGCCTTTGTATACAAAAAAAGATTTAGAAGGACTTCCATATATAAATACAATGCCTGGTATGGAACCTTTTATCCGTGGGCCTCAGCCAACAATGTATGCAGGGCGTCCATGGACAATTCGTCAATACGCGGGGTTTTCTACAGCAAAAGAATCAAATGCTTTTTATCGCAAGGCGTTAGATTCTGGAGTTCAAGGTATTTCAGTTGCCTTTGATTTAGCAACTCATCGCGGTTATGACTCTGATCATCCTCGTGTTTCAGGGGATGTAGGAAAGGCAGGTGTTGCTATCGATTCTGTTGAAGATATGAATGTTTTATTTGATCAAATCCCATTAGATGAAGTTTCTGTTTCAATGACTATGAATGGAGCAGTTTTACCTGTTTTAGCTGGGTATATTGTGGCTGCGGAAGAACAAGGTGTCGAACTTTCTCAATTGAGTGGAACTATTCAAAATGATATTTTGAAGGAATTCATGGTGAGGAATACTTATATTTTTCCTCCTGAACCTTCTATGAGAATTATTGGCGATATCATCGAATACTGTTATAAAAACATGCCTAAATTTAATACTATTTCAATTTCAGGCTACCACATCCAGGAGGCAGGGGGAGATGCTGTTCTTGAATTAGCTTATACGCTAGCTGACGGCAAAGAATATATCAAAGTTGCGTTATCTAAAGGGTTAGATATTGATCAATTTGCTGGAAGATTGTCTTTCTTTTGGGGGGTAGGAATGAATTTTTATATGGAGATTGCTAAGTTGCGGGCAGCTAGGCTTTTATGGTCAAGAATTGTTGAAGGGTTCAACCCTAAAAACAGTAAATCAAAAAAATTACGTACACATTGCCAAACGTCAGGTTGGTCATTAACTGAGCAAGACCCTTATAATAATGTTGTTCGAACAACTATTGAGGCAATGGCAGCCGTTTTTGGAGGCACTCAATCATTGCATACGAATGCTTTGGATGAGGCAATTGCATTACCTACAGAATTTTCAGCACATATAGCTCGAAACACCCAGATACTGATCCAAGAAGAAACCGGAATCACAAAGGTTGTTGACCCATGGGGAGGGTCATATTTTATGGAGAATCTTACTCAAGATCTTGCGGACAAAGCTTGGTCAATAATAGAAGAAATTGATCAAAAAGGAGGTATGGCCAAAGCGGTTGAAAGTGGTTTACCTAAAATGAAAATTGAAGAATCTGCGGCAAAAAAACAAGCACGAATTGATAGAGGTGAGGATGTAATTGTCGGTGTAAATAAATATACCCTTTCAGAGGAAAGTGATATTGATGTTCTTGATATTGATGATGTTGTTGTTAAGAATGCTCAGATTGATAGATTGAAAAAAATTAAAGCAAATCGTGATGAAAAAAAGATTCAGAAAGCGCTTGCTGATATTACTAAATGTGCTGGTTCAAAAAAAGGAAACTTATTAAGCCTTGCAGTAAAAGCAACTCGCTTGAGAGCAACGGTTGGAGAAATCACATCTGCAATGGAGGAGGAGTTTGGGCGATATAAAGTAAACGCACAGACTGTCACAGGCGTTTATGGTGCAGCATATTCTGGAGAAGTAGAGTGGCAAGGTATTTGTGATGATATAGCCGTTTTTGTCAAAGAGTATGGACGGCGTCCAAGGTTATTAGTGTGTAAAATTGGTCAAGATGGACATGATCGAGGCGCGAAGGTTGTTGCTTCAGCTTTTGCTGATGTAGGTTTTGATGTTGATTTATCCCCAATGTTTGCTACCGCTGAAGAAGTAGCTCGACAGGCTATTGAAAACGATGTTCACGCTGTAGGCGTATCTTCTCTTGCTGCCGGTCACAAAGTATTGGTTCCTCTTTTATTGAAGTGCTTGAAACAACAAGGAGCTGATGAAATTATTGTATTTGTAGGTGGTGTGATACCTCGCCAAGATTACGATTTTCTTTTTAATGCAGGAGTAAAAGGGATTTATGGGCCTGGAACAAAAATCCCTATTTCAGCGATGGATATTATT
>CALKZN010000128.1 GCA_938002995.1 uncultured Arenicellaceae bacterium
ACACAGGCGCAGATGTTATCTACGGTGGGTGCTTGTGGGTAACCATTCAGCTAACAACTTTGAGTGTGTCAATTGGTTTAGTAATCGCCTTGGTTCTAGCCTTGATGCATACCTCAAACCTTGTCTTTCTGAAATGGCCAAGTGCGTTGATCATGCTTTTTTTTCGTGGGACACCCTTATTAGTGCAATTATTCTTGGTTTATTACGGAAGCGGTCAATTTCGTCATGAATTAGAAGAAATAGGTCTTTGGGTCTATTTTCGGCAAACCTTCTTTTGCGCTGTCTTTACCTTGGCATTAAATACAGGCGCTTATTCAGCAGAAATTTTGATTGGTTCGATTAAATCTGTGGATAAAAAACAGGTTGAAGCAGGTCGTGCTATTGGTATGTCTGGCATTTCTCTATATCGACGGATTATATTGCCACAAGCGATGCGTATCGCTTGGAGTGCTTATGCCAATGAAATTATTTTTATCATGCAAGCAACTTCTTTGGTCAGTATTATTACCTTGCTTGATTTAACTGGTATTGCAGGCAAGATCATTTCTAAGACTTTTGCCGTGTATGAGGTTTATATCGCGGTAGCGCTGATGTATCTGGCTTTGACGTATTTTATGGCCTTTATATTTAGCCGTATAGAAAAATATTTACGTAGACACGAAGCGTGATTGACATAGTTGTGAATGTGAGAAGGTTAAGTGTCTTTGCCAGTATTAATGTCGTTATCAATTGGTATTAAGGTTGTGTTGAAATAATGTTAAGCGCTGCATTACAAGGCTTTGTATTTGGATTGTCCCTAATCGTAGCCATTGGTGCTCAAAATGCATTTGTTTTAAAACAAGGATTAAAAGGCACGCATGTCTTTTGGGTGTGTTTTGTTTGTGCTTTTAGCGATGCAATATTAATAGCACTCGGTGTTTTTGGCTTAGATTTGGTTGAAAACAGTGTTCCAGGTATTGCAGTCTATGCAAAATATTTTGGTGCTATCTTCTTGTTTTTTTATGGACTAAGGAGTTTCTACTCCGCATTGAAACATAATCAAATACTCACGCCTGATGAGCATCAAACGCAAGCTTTGTGGCCAACAATAATGATTTGTTTGGCGCTGACATGGCTTAACCCACATGTGTATTTAGATACGGTGATTTTGTTGGGCTCAATTTCAACAAAATTTGGTGAATATGCTCATTTTTTTGGGTTCGGCGCTATCATTTCTTCATTCGTCTTTTTCTTTTCCTTGGGATATGGCGCTAGTATTCTAAGACCATTATTTGCAAAACCTATTACATGGAAGGTGCTGGATATTATTATCGGCGTTATCATGTGGTTAATCGCGTATAGCTTGCTTGTATAAACCTTATGCAAAATGAAAATTTAAAAAATTGGGTATCAAAAGATAAGCTGAGGAAAGATTTCTCAGCCGCTATGTCAGCTATGTATCAAAACGAAGTGCCTTTGTATGGCACATTAATTGAGTTGGTAAAACATGCTAATAGCGGGATGCTTGAAAAACACCCTGAGCTCAAAGAGACATTGCAACAGGCTAATAATTTGAACAGAATTTCTGAGGAAAGGCATGGTGCGATTCGATTAGGGAAGGCATCTGAGTTATTTCATATCAGACGATTGTTCGCAGTAATAGGCATGGAAGCTGTGGGCTATTATGATCTTTCAGTTGTCGGAATTCCTGTACATTCAACTGCCTTTCGTCCGATCGATAATCATGCATTGTCGATCAATCCCTTTAGAGTGTTTACTTCTTTGCTAAGAATGGATCTTATAGAAGACTCTGAGTTACTAAAAGAAGCTAACGATATATTAATCAATCGAAATATATTTTCTGATTCTTTGCTGTCGCTAATCGATCTAGCAGAACAACAAGGTGGTTTGAAAGATGATCAAGCTAAAAATTTCATTATGGAAGCTGTTGATGTGTTTCGTTGGCATGATGAAGCGCAGGTAGATCAACAAACTTACCAACGTTTAAAAGAGGCTCATCCATTGATAGCGGATGTTGTGTCATTCAAGGGGCCGCATATTAATCATTTGACCCCAGCTACCTTGGATATTGACGAAGTTCAATTCTCTATGTCCGCTCAGAATATTGATGCGAAAGCTGTAGTAGAAGGGCCGCCGACTCGACAATGTCCGATCTTGCTTAGGCAAACCTCATTTAAGGCTTTGCAAGAAGCCGTTAAATTTCCAAATGCAATTGAAAGTGAAAACACAAATGTGAATGTGAGCGATGATTCAGTAATAGGGTTTCATACTGCTAGGTTTGGTGAAGTGGAGCAACGGGGAGTTGCTTTAACTAAAACAGGTCAGCAATTATATGATCAGTTGTTGTCACAAACACGTGCAAGAATAATACCTGCTGGTGATGGTTCTAATGCAGATGAGTATGTTAGAGAACTTGAGCAAGTATTTATTAATTTCCCTGATACGCATCAAGCGTTAAGAGAAGCCCAGTTGGCTTATTATTTTTATTCTTTGACTATGGATGCCGATCAAATAAATGGTCAAGGAAAGAGCTTGGAAGAGTTAATAGAGCTCGGCTATGTTCGATTCGATCCGATTATCTATGAGGATTTTCTTCCTGTCAGTGCGGCAGGAATATTTCAATCTAATTTGTCTGTAGGTTTAGGGAATAAAACAGACTCAAAAGGTAGGGTGGTTAGCTGTGACGTTAAAACCGAGACTCATCAAATAGATTTTGAACAAGCTTTGGGCGTTGATGTTGTTGATATGTACAAGTTATATGAAAAACAACAACAACAATCCATTGATGAATGTTTGCAATTTTTCAATACTCTTCATTCCTGAACCCTAAACCTGAAAATATTGGCTCTGCCAGCTTCATAATGCTGTCTTAAGTTAAGAGCTACATGGTTTTATAGCATTAACTCTCCATTAATCGATTGAAGAGTGAACTTATTTCTCATGAGAGTCGATTCTTGTGCAGTTTTAATGCTAATCAAGGCATCTCCATTCGCAACATAATCTATTAAGTGTCCGATTGTTTTGCCTTCACTGTCAGTAATGTTGTCAGCAATTTTGATGTCTTCTAAATTGCCATTAATAACAACTGGGAATAAACGTTTTTTTGCATTACCTAAATAATGCATTCTTGCCACAATTTCTTGGCCGGTATAACAGCCTTTAGTGAAGCTAACAGCGCCTATTAAGTCTAAGTTAATTGCCTCTGGAGTGAAAGAACCAAAGGCTTTTTTAGTCATGTAAGGGACTTTTTGTTTGATATTCGCATGTCTCCACGCATCTACATCACTGGCATGTTCTGGTGTTTTATCGGAGATGACGAGTGAACCGTTTTTGTGTGTCAAGATGATGTCACCATCATCTTGTTGAACAACGGTGTTGTCTTTCTCAGTCTCTTCCTGACTATCTTCTTGTTGGTCAGTGTCTTGAGCTAAGAAATAAATACCGCTATCTACTTGTTCAAACACTACTTTGCTCCGCATCACGTATTTTTGCAGGTTTTCGATAGTTTGTTCAACGGTTTCAGTGTTGGTTAATAAGTAAAAATCATCATTTAGCTTAAAGCCGATAAAAAAAGCAATGACTCTTCCTTGTGGGTTACATTGCGCTGCATAGTTCCACCGATGTTCTAAGGTTGTCATGTCTTGAGTTAGCTGACCTTGAAGAAAGGTTGTTGCATCGTCTCCAGAAATTTTGACTACAGAGAGAGGAAGAGAGTTATTTGCCATGATGAAGTTTGATTTTTTATATTTTTTATAAGAAAAGCGTGAAAACGATTTTGATTTTAATACTAAGCTGAGATAATTCTGTTAACTAATTGGTAATATATAGAGCAAATGACTGAAAAAGAAACAAAAAATATCGATTTCGATTCAAGAGACTTGGATGAAAGCATCGTTGCGCGCTTGAAGCAGGAATCAGAACGTGAAGCTGAAATGATTGCGAATTTCAATGCGAAAGTCAATTCTAAAGAGCACCAAGCAAAAGTCGAACAAACGAATCCATATGATAACACTGAAATAGGTGGACCTACAGGTTTAGAACCAACTCGTTATGGTGATTGGGAACGAAAAGGCCGCTGCTATGATTTTTGAAAAAAACAAATTTTGGCAATAAGGAAAACTCATAACCTTAGTCATCAAAAATGATGGAGCTATTATTATCCGTATTTTTACTTACAAAGAATTTAATTTACTGCGTGACTGGTGTATTATTCAGCCCCGCAAGGATTGATTGATTTTTGATGTATATGCAATATTTTGTATATACATCAAAAAATAAACCAAACTTAAACCAGAGATCAAAGAGATAAGCTATGCCTAATACTCTTAAGCCAAGGCCGTTATCGCCACACTTGACGATATACAAGCCTCAAATTACGTCTATATTATCTATTTTCCATCGAGGATCAGGTGTTTTTCTAAGCCTTGGAATTCCTCTTATCATTTATTGGTTATATGCACTTTCAGGTGGTCCAGCTGCCTATGAAGCGGCAATGACTTTCTTTTCAAATGGCATTGTGAAAATAGCATTATTCTTATGGACTGCAGCTTTCTACTATCACCTATGCAACGGTATTCGCCATTTGTTTTGGGATATGGGCAAAGGGTTTGAGCTGAGCAATCTTCGAGCATCGGGCATTGCCGTGTTGGTGGTTGCAACTCTATTAACATTAGCTACATGGCTAATTGCCTAATTATTGGAGATAGCGAAATGTCATTTAAAAGTCCTCTAGGTAAAGCAATTGGTTTAGGTTCTGCTAAGCATGGTTTCAACCATTGGTGGTTGCAGCGTGTCTCAGCAGTTGCTTTGATTCCATTGTGTGCATGGTTTGTTTTTTCGATTGTCTGCTTGCTTCAAGGCGACTACGAAACGGCTGTTATTTTCTTTGATTCACCAATCCAAACATCATTGATGATTGTTTTTATATTGGTGTTGATTTATCACGCGCAGACTGGTTTGCAAGTGGTGATTGAAGATTATATTCACAAAAAATTCGTAAACCTCATCCTATTATATGGAGTGAAGTTTTTATCAGTATTGATGGCAGTGATGGCTGTTGTCTCAATTTTCCGAATCGGCGCATAGCCACTAAATAGATAGATACGCATTTTTTAGATAGGCGTCGAGAATAGGAGAGTAAAAGTGTCAGAATTTAATATCGCAGATTATACAGTCGTCGATCATAGTTACGATGTAATTGTCGTTGGTGCAGGTGGTGCGGGACTTCGTGCAACTTTTGGTATGGCCTCAGCAGGCCTTTCTACTGCATGTATTACTAAAGTCTTTCCAACGCGTTCGCACACAGTTGCTGCACAAGGTGGCATGAGTGCTGCATTGAGCAATATGGGTGATGATCATTGGACATATCATATGTATGACACCGTCAAAGGTTCAGATTGGTTGGGTGACCAAGATGCCATTGAATATATGTGTCGTAATGCAGCAGCTGCCGTTTATGAGTTAGAGCATTACGGTGTGCCATTTTCTCGCACAAATGAAGGTAAAATTTATCAACGCGCATTTGGCGGCATGACCACCAATTTTGGTGAAGGTCAGGCTCAACGTACTTGTGCTGCGGCTGATAGAACAGGCCACGCGATTCTGCATACGCTTTATCAACAAGCATTGAAACATGATGCAACTTTCTATATTGAATACTTTGCGCTAGATTTAATTATGGAAGATGGTGAATGTCGGGGTGTCATTGCAATGGACATGGCAACAGGCGTTATTCACCGTTTTGCTGCCAAAACAGTTGTTTTAGCCACAGGTGGCTATGGCCGTGCTTATTTCTCAGCGACATCAGCACATACTTGTACAGGTGATGGTAATGCTATGGCCTTACGTGCTGGTTTGCCACTTCAAGATATGGAGTTTGTTCAATTCCATCCGACCGGTATTTATGGCGCAGGTTGTTTGATTACAGAAGGTGCGCGTGGAGAAGGTGGTTATTTGACTAACTCCGATGGCGAACGCTTTATGGAACGTTATGCACCAAATGCCAAAGATTTAGCATCTCGTGATGTTGTTTCTCGTTCTATGACTATGGAAATTCGTGATGGTCGTGGTGTTGGTGCTGAAGGTGATCATATTCATTTACACTTGGAGCACCTGGGAGCAGATTTGTTGGATGAGCGTCTTCCAGGTATTTCTGAATCAGCGAAGATTTTCGCAGGTGTAGATGTAACCAAAGAACCAATTCCAGTTATTCCGACTGTTCATTATAATATGGGTGGAATTCCAACTAACTATCACGGTGAAGTGGTTGTTAAAAAAGGAAAAAATAACGATTCAATAGTGCCTGGTTTGATGGCAATTGGTGAAGCTGCATGTGTGTCTGTACATGGAGCAAATCGCCTAGGTTCTAACTCTTTGCTTGATTTGGTTGTATTTGGTCGAGCTGCTGCATTACGCGCAAAAGAAACAATTAATCCTGAAACTCCAACACCAAGCTTGCCGAAAAATGCAGGTGAAGCGACGCTTGAGCGTATGAATAAGTTGCGTTATGCAACAGGTTCACGCACAACGGCAGAAATTCGTTTGGAAATGCAAAAAATCATGCAAAGCAACTGTGCTGTTTTCCGTACCGATGAATCTTTGAAAGAAGGTCTTGAAAAGATTACTGCAACTGCTAAATCATTTAGTGATGTTGGTTTGAAAGATCGTGGTTTGATTTGGAATACAGACTTGATTGAAACGCTTGAACTTGAAAACTTATTGTCGCAAGCAGAAGTGACAGTGGCGTCAGCAGAAAATCGCAAAGAAAGCCGCGGTGCACATGCCCAAGAAGATCATCCAGATCGTGATGATGTGAAATGGATGAAGCATACAATGGCGACACATATTAATGGCAAAGTGAAGATTTCATATCGCCCAGTTCATGACTTCACGATGACCGAAGAAGTTGAATACATTAAACCTAAACCACGTGTTTACTAGGCGCTTGCTTAGCTAATTAGTTAAAGACTGAGAGAAAGAAAATGGCTGAATTTACTCTACCAAAGAACTCCAAAGTTAAAACTGGCGAGCACTATGCTGCGCCAAGCGGTTCAACTAACCTTAGAACCTTTAAAGTTTATCGTTGGTCTCCGGATGATGAAAAAAACCCTAGTGTTGATACCTACGATGTTGACATGGATACTTGTGGACCAATGGTCTTGGATGCATTAATCAAAATCAAAAACGAAGTTGATTCTACATTGACATTCCGTCGTTCATGTCGTGAGGGTATTTGTGGTTCATGTGCAATGAACATTGATGGCACAAACACATTAGCGTGTACCAAAGCGATTGATGAATGCAAAGGTGATGTCAAAATTTATCCACTACCGCATATGCCTGTAGTGAAAGATTTAGTACCTGATTTAACACATTTTTATGCTCAATATGCATCAATTGAACCATGGTTAAAATCAAAAACTCCAGTATCTCCTGATGAAGAGCGTTTGCAATCAAAGGAAGAGCGTGAAAAATTAGACGGACTGTACGAATGTATTCTATGTGCATGTTGTTCAACATCATGTCCTAGTTACTGGTGGAATAGTGATAAATACTTAGGACCAGCAATTTTATTACAATCATATCGTTGGTTGGCAGATAGCCGTGACGAAGCGACAGGTGAACGCTTAGACGAACTAGAAGATCCATTTAAATTGTATCGTTGTCACACTATTATGAATTGTACAAATACATGCCCTAAGGGTTTGAACCCTGGTAAAGCAATTGCAGAGATTAAGGCTATGATTGCAGAGAAAAACAACGGCTAATCTGAATGGATGCGTTCACTTTATACGGCGTTGAATAATAATTTTTTGATCGTCACGTATTTCCATACGTTCCTCACAAAAAATATTATCCGCCTTGTCTAAAGTGAACTCGCTCATCCAGATAAAAGAGTTATTCTGATGGACGCGGCAAAGTTAAAATGGCGTTGTCGTCGTGGCATCAGGGAGTTTGATGTTTTATTTACGCGTTTTGTAGAAAATGAGTATCCTCAATTGACTGAGGAGCAAAAGGAATGGTTTCATCAGCTTTTGGATGAACAAGACCCTATAATCATGGATTGGTTATTTAAACGGAGTGAGCCTCAGGATGATGGCTTGAAATGGATTATTGAAAAATTGCAAACCAGTTCTGAGAATTTTAGCTAAGCCTGAGCAGCTAGTTGCTTATTATTTAAGTACTCTATGCTTGATTAGCATGTTTTTAATATTTTGCTTAGCCCAAGCTAGTACTTATGTATTGTTATGTTTGCTTCCACTTGTTATTTTTTTTCGAAGAGCTTGGGATAAATATTATTTATTAACTGGCAAGACTGTCATGAAAGAAATTTATATTGATGGTAATGATTTGATTTTTATTGGGTATCAAAATGGAAAGCGTGATCAAGTTGAAATTGCAGATCAATTACACCTCAATAAGTATTTATTACTTTTTTTTGTTGAAGAGAAAAGCTCTGACAGCATGAAGGAGTATAAAGAAAATAAAGGCTTTATATTAATTAAGAAAAATCTTAAAAAATTCTTATTTAACCTCAACCGAGAAATTTCCTTGTTTTTCAGTCTTCATAAGATTGTCTTTGTTGTTTCAGAAGATTCCTTAGGCGAATATGCATATAGAGAGCTATTACGACGTTTACACTATCGTAAAGATTCTCAAATATAATTTCCTCTGAAAAATATTAATTCAGAAGAGCGAGTTACCTTGCTAAACCTTTGCTAACTTGAGTGAGTTTTTGATATATTGAATTTTACTTCTTTAAGTCTAAGCGATGAAGCATTCCATACAAGGTTGATCTAGAAACATTAAGCTTTCTTGCTGTCGCTGATTTGCAATAATTAGCTTTTTCATAGGAATAGCTGAATAAAACTCGTTCAATATCTCTCACAGTTTCCTTGTAATCTTTATCAGAGACTGAGTAATCAGACATGATTTTAATTAACTCTTGAGATATTTGTCTTTCCTTGGAGAAAGGTAAGTACATTCTGATATCGGTTAAGCTGTGTTTGCTTTCAGCTTTTAGCGTGATCAAGACAAGCAGGGTCGTGCCTATTGGAAAGATGGCCATAGCATTGATTTCAACACCTAAGTTCATAAGCGTTAATATGCTTACACCAATAAGCATTGAAGGGATTAATGACGCTATAACATAAGCCGATCGTACTTTTTGTTTGGTATTTTTTGCAGAAACGCATGATTTGATCAGTAAAGAGAGGGTAAAAAATACAGCTAACACAGATAAAATTTGGAAAATTACATAGTAGTTTCCTTTAGTAGCAGTGATTACAGACCCTAGAGGCTCATAACCTTTAATGATCAATGGACTTAACATTATCATGGCACAAGCTATCGTAAATATGACAGAAATGCTTTTGACTATATTGTTAAGCCAAGTAGGCTTGCCTATATGTGTTGCATACACACACATTCCAGCAAGAGCCCCTAATATACAAGCGTAGTACAATCTTAACGCAAGTGTTGGATCGGCTTCATTGAAAATCTGATAGAACAAGAATAGCTCACTCATATTGTGTATAGAGATGAGGCTAATAAATAGAATGAAAGTTCTAGATTTTTTGCTTGATTTAGCAAAATAAAGAATTGCTAATTTAATTAAAAGTCCAATTGCAGCTGGAATGGCGTATATCATGTTTTTTTCTCTAAAAAATATAACCTATTTGACCGATTGCTAAACCACTGCCAGCAAAACATGCTCCAATTCGGTCGCCTGACGAGACTTTACCACTTCTACATAGTTTTTCAAAATTTACCGGGAAAGTTGCTGAAGTGATATTGCCTAACTTATCAAAAGTTTTAATCATTTTTTTTTGTCCAACACCTTTTAAGCTGCTTATTCTATCAAAAGGTTTTTTGCCCATTTGATGTGAAAGCATCCAGTCAAAATCCTTCCACCCTAATTTTATTAATGTGTCGTCGATCAGGCCTTCATGAGCTCTGACAATGGCGTTAGTAATTGGCCCCATTAACATTTGACCGCTAGGCATGCCATCACTGCCAATTTTATAAACACATTTTTGGGTATGTTTGCTATCTACGAAGGAATTAAACAGTTGAAATCCTGACTGGTCATTGAGTGACTTGCCTATAATAGCTGCGCCACCAGCATCTCCAACAGATAAAGCCCCTAAAATATTTCTTGCTTCACGTAGGTCAGTTCCTTTTTTTAAGTGATCAACTGCAGCTTTTAAGATTTTCCCCGGTGTTTCTCCAGTACAAATGAGTGCGTACTGAATATCACCATTTTGAATAAAGTTTGAAGCAATTTTCATTGAATCAACAAAGCCATAACAAGCATTTGAAACGTCAAATGCATATTTTGCTTTTAACTCTAATTGATCCTGAACATTATGAGCAGTTGCCGGCTCTGAGTAATCCTTTTCAATTCCACAAAAAATAACTAGGCCTATATCTTTTGGATCAATATTGGCTTGTTTAATAGCTTTTTTAGCGGCAGGTATCGCTAATTCGGATGGTTGAGTGTCGTGTTTGCATAATCGACGTTCTTTAATGCCCATTTTTTCACTCATCCAATCCTTAGGAATTCCATATTGTTGTTCTGATTTAAACTCTTCGAATAAATCTATGGATGAAACAATTTGTGTAGGTAGATGCGAAGCGCACCCCAATATTTGTACTTTTTGCATAATATTTCTCTATTTAAATTAAAGGAAATACCAGATTCCGGACTTTCGGCGCACAAGTCTAGTGAAAATTTACATTAAAATTGAATAATCCGACTTTTCGACACTTGTTTTTAGTGCTTATTTTGTGAGTTAATAATGTTGTTGAAGCAGTAGATGCAAGCGTTTTTATTAACGCAGAATTTATTGTAATTTTGTTGTTATTTAATGAAGTTCTTGGCATTAGTAATAAGTCAGTGCTTATACTTTATTAGAAATAGCATCGAAATATGTTGAAAAGTTTTGCTTGGCTCAACTTCGGGTTATAACAGGTAGTAAGTTGTAAGTTGTTGTGATTGTTGTCTTAGTTGGTCCAAGCTTTTTAATGTTTAACATGAAACTACCTGACTCGGTATAACTAATTTCTTAAAACGTCATCGGATGGGATGTTGATGTGTTTAGGGTAATGTCATGCCGGCCATTTATATGGCCGTGCTGATTTTTTTCTAAGATCCTTCTATTTTTTATTATCATTTGAGTAACTCTATAGAGAGTGGTTTTATCTTTGTGTTTTATTTACGCGTTTTTGTAGAAAATGAGTACCCTCAATTGACTGAGGAGCAAAAGGAATAGTTTCATCAGCTTTTGTATGAATAAGACTCTATAATCATGGATTGGTTATTTAAAGGTAAACAGAGTGAGCCAGGATGATGGCTTGAAATGGATTATTGATAAGCTTTATATTATTCGATGGGTTTTGTTTATTGTTTCTGATTTGCCATTAGAGACAAGCAAAAAGGCAAACACGCTGCCTATTCCTGAGAAGGGCTTATATCTAACATCAAAAGAAAGTTATATGGTTTTTTATCAATTTCTATAGAGAAGTGGTATTTTTTGAACTATAAAAAAATCATTTTTGTCGTTTCAGAGCAGAGTGTGAGAGAGTCTATGTAGCGTGAGTTTTTGAGGCGTTCGCGTGTGATGTGATATAGCTATAAGTAAGAAGGGTTTATATTTATAAATAATTAATAGTAGTCATAGCAATGACTTTTTTTATGAGTTTTAGTTATAGTAAAGAAACATAAAAATGGAGATAAAATGAAAATGATAAAAATCATCTCATCAGTTCTTATGAGCTCAACTTTATTGGCAATCGGACTTACTCATGCTGATGAAATCATACAATATAATGATTCTGGCAATATATTAGGACGATTACAGTGCGATGAGGTCGCAGTTCATAATAGTTCTCACCAAAGCACTCTTATTTGTAAAAAAACACCCAAGGTTAATTTAAGCGTTGAGTTTTCGCCGCTAAGAAGTGATTCTGATTACCGTTCATGCCTCCGTGATCAAAATTGTGTGGTAATTGATAATGAAAATGATCCTGCATGGCGCCCAGTTGCCTTATACGGGATTCCTAAAGCAACATTTGGTCGAAGTGCTCGCGGTAGCTCTTGTGTACTTATACGAGAGACCAAGCCAAGATATACTAGTTGGGATAAAGGTGGGTGGAAGTTATGTACCACGGATCCACGAATAGAGCTTGGCTATACTTATGCTTATGGCTATAAGAAAAACGACGTCGAAAAACGCTTTAAACGAAAGAATGTAACAAAGGCTTGTTTTGGTGAAATATTAAGAGCTTATGAATATCGTAAATTTTGGACGGATAACTGTATATTTGTGAGACAAAAGTAAGGCCTATAGGTTTGTTTTATTTTGTAGTTTTAATTAACGTTTAACCACTAAATAAACGCCGCCCATCATTAAAATTAAGCCACACAAACGTTGCCACGTGAGAGGAAAGTTGATTGCGGTGAATAAACTAAAATGATCAATCAAGGTCATTGAAATCAGCTGTCCTAGTAAAATGAAAGCAATAGCGTTACCTATACCAAACTTAGGAGCAACCCAAGTTATGCTGCTTATATAAAATACGAATAATAAGCCAGCAAAATAGTAATAAAAGGGTGTAGATGTTTGAAAAGGAGAAATTATTGGGTCTCGACTTGCGAATAATACGCAAATAGCGGCTATTAAACCGACGGTCAGGAGTATGACAGTGGCAAGTGCAGGATTTTGTACTTTATTACCTAAACTTGTATTTAATGTGGCCATCACTGGGATACCAAAACCAGCAACCACCATTAATAATGCATAAAATATCGGATGATTTATATTGCTCATATTTTTCTTTAATAGGGAGGTATTTATTTTGGTGGGGTTTATGTAAAACGCTATTTAGCGTTTTTCTTACGAATTTCTGTCACTACCTCACCACCAATACCCCAATTATCTGTATCGACTTCATCGATAGTAACAACAGTAGTAGCGGGGTTTTTATTTAAGATATCTACGAGTAATTGAGTAACACCAGAGATTAATTGTGCTTTTTTCTCAGGGGTTACGTCTTCATTGGTGATTTTGATGTTCACGTATGGCATGATTTTCTCCTTTGATGCAATTAATTAGATCTGAAGAATATCATTTTTGAAATATTGGTATGTTATAAAAATCTTTTATTATTTTATTTAACTGCAATGTTTGATTACAACTCTTAAATTGCAAAAATAGCTGAGGAAATTATGGGGATTGTTGTTTGTATATTATTAGGCATAGCATTGATGTTATTAAAACCTTTAAGTCAGCTAGGTTTTAATCGCTTATCAAACAAACCTATACTAGTAAAATTTCTTGCTTTAGCGGTATTTAATATCGGTTTTTGGAACGCCTTTGTTTACGGTATGAGAGAGATTGATCACTTTTGGGGATTGGCTGGAATAGGCAGTGGTGTGCTGATGATCCTTGCTTCTTTAGTAATATTTTTTCAGAAAAAGTTAATTGATATGCCCGTGCCTAATGGGAAGCAGGCATTTTTAATCGCGTCGCAGTGGGTTTTGAGCATAAGTCTATTGTGCTTTTTTATGCTTTATCTGGTCACACTGGTACGATTGAATTTAGGTATGCCCATTCTTCAGTAAGTTGTTAAAGATACAGAGTAAAATTTTGTAGGAATAATCAGAAATTTGATTTTTAAGTTTCTAGTTCAATGAGATATTTTTCGTCATTAAATCCAATGGTGTCACCGGCCATTATTTTCTTACGCTTGCGAGTCTCAATGTTGCCGTTTAAGCTAACTAAGCTTCCCGCTATGACCGTTTTTGCTTCGCCACCGGTACCTACTAGGCCTTCAAATTTTAGGATTTTATAAAGTTCAGTAGGTTCTGTTCTGATAAGGATTTTTTTCATTAGATATTTTAAGAAATATATGAGCAACAATAGTCAGTCAGTGAGTTGATTTTTAATTTAAACTTTGAATTTGCTGGGATGTCAAAAAATTGTCCTGCTTCAATGCTTACCCAGTCATTATTTTGCGGAAGTAAGACGTCTAAATTTCCAGTAAGAATTTCCATGACCTCAGCAGCCTCAGTGCTAAATTCATATTCACCAGGCATCATGATACCAAGTGTTTTTACACTGCCGTCAGAAAGTTCAACTTTACGGCTTGTGACCTTGCCATCGAAATAAATGTTCGCGGTTTTGGTGATTATTGCATTTTCAAATGTAGACATAATTTAGTTTTTTATATTTATTTAAAATTTTAGTGGATTATATTTTTTTTAAAATAAAGAGATAAGTTTTTGATTTTAGCTCCATTCTCTACATTTTACTGCGGTCGAAAACCGCTTTGGTATTAAAACAGTATCCGTCAATTTCTCGGATAAATCAGGATAATCAGTGGTGAAATGTAAGCCTCGGCTTTCTTTGCGTTCCATTGCGCAACGAACAGTCAATTCTGCCACAGCAACTAGGTTACGTAATTCAATTAAGTCATTGTTTACTTTAAAGTTTGAATAGTATTCAGCAATTTCTTCTTTTAATAAATTGACCCGGTTAAGTGCTCGTTGAAGGCGTTTATCAGTTCGAACAATGCCAACATAATCCCACATGAAACGGCGCAATTCATGCCAGTTGTGAGATACCACAATTTGCTCATCTGGATCACTAACTCGGCTAGCATCCCAGTCTGGAAGTTCTGGCATGAGATATTTTTTTGTATTCAAACGTGTTTTTATATCATCCGCAGCTGACTTGCCAAGCACAAGGCATTCAATCAAAGAGTTGCTCGCTAAACGGTTGGCGCCATGAAGGCCTGTGCAGGTTGTTTCACCAATGGCATATAAACGTTTGATGTCGGTTCTGCCTTTGAGGTCTGTAATGACACCTCCGCAGGTATAATGCGCCGCGGGAACCACTGGAGTGGCTTGTTTGGTGATGTCTATGCCAAATTTTAAGCAGTTTTCATGAATATTAGGGAAGTGTTCAAGTATGAATTCAGGGTCTTTGTGACTGATATCTAAAAACACAGAATCTAAACCGTGCTTTTTCATTTCATAGTCAATGGCTCTAGCAACAATATCGCGCGGGGCTAACTCCATCGATTCATGATGATCTTGCATAAACCGTGTTCCATCGGGAAGGTGGAGAGTGGCGCCTTCTCCTCGTAGAGCCTCAGAAATTAATGATGACTTTGCGTGTGGGTGGAATAGGCAAGTGGGATGAAATTGCATGAATTCCATATTTGCCACACGACAACCAGCGCGCCAAGCCATGGCAATGCCATCACCGGTAGAAGTGTCAGGATTTGATGTGTACAAATAAGCTTTTGAAGCACCGCCAGTTGCCAAGGCAGTCACCTTTGCTCTGAAAGTAGAAACCGTATTACATTCTTTATTTAAAGCATAGGCTCCAAGGCAGTAATTGTGTTTTTTATTATTGAGTTTTGCGCTATTTTTTAGTCGTTTTGAAGTTATTAAGTCTATCGCAATATGATTTTCTAATACTTCTATGTTTGGGCTTGCTTTAACAAGTTTTTCTAGTGTTGTAGTGACTTCTCGGCCCGTAGCATCATCAGCATGAATAACTCGCCTATGAGAATGTCCGCCTTCACGAGTAAGATGGTAATTGCCATCTACACCGTCATACTCATTGCCATGGTTAAGTGTGAATTCAACGCCTTGTTCAATTAACCAATTAATAGCAGAAGGTGCATTTTCAACTATATGCCGGACAGTGCTTTTTTTACAAATACCTGCACCAGCTATTAAAGTATCTTCAATATGCGATTCAAAGGAGTCATTTTTATCTAAAACGGCTGAAATACCGCCTTGTGCATAAAGGCTCGAGCCTTCTCCTAATTCTTCTTTACTAAGAATGGTGATTTTTTTGTTCGAATCTTTGGCTAAATGGAGTGCTGCGCTTAGGCCTGCAGCACCACCGCCAATAATCAAAACATCGCATTGATGAGTGCTTACTTTTTCTGACATAGTGTTGTTCTGATAATCTTGATTTAATCAATAAAAACTGTGCGAATTCTAACTGAGTTTTATAAGACGAAAGTGAAAAACCTTTAAAAAGATAATGATAAATAAAATATTTCTTGAATAGTGGTGAACTAATGCAAAATTGTTCATGCATTTTGTTACAATCGCGACCGTATAAAAACAATCAGAGTACGTATTTATATTGGCGTACTTTCAAATAGTTATAAATTATTCAAAATAAGATGATTTAAATTTTTTAATCTTCTTACAAGAAAGTAAAACAACACGTTAAACCTGATGCCTCACGACATTTCTAAAATTAGAAACTTTTCAATTATTGCACATATTGATCATGGCAAATCTACGATTGCCGATCGCTTCATTCAAGTCTGTGGAGGTTTGGAAGATCGTGAAATGGAGGCGCAAGTACTTGATTCTATGGATATCGAACGTGAACGCGGTATTACGATCAAAGCTCAAAGTGTGTCTTTACGATATAAAGCAAAAGATGGTGAAACGTATCAATTAAACATGATTGATACGCCTGGTCACGTA
>CALKZN010000129.1 GCA_938002995.1 uncultured Arenicellaceae bacterium
AAATCAGTTGATTTAAATTGCTTAAAAGCTGTTTTTAACAATCAAGAAAGTGAAAGAGTATATGTTGATAGCGTAGCCCATGTGCTAACTGAAAACTATTTAGTAGAAAAATCTGGCTCTCCTATCAAGCTGTATTGGAAGTTAGTTGGTGATGTTCAGGAAGGTAAGATTGTATTCCGCATTAATGAAGGCTGTGCCTTCATTAAATAAATTAGGGTCGAAGTAAAA
The DNA here is from genome assembly GCA_938002995.1 of uncultured Arenicellaceae bacterium. Lineage (GTDB taxonomy): Bacteria > Pseudomonadota > Gammaproteobacteria > Arenicellales > Arenicellaceae > CALKZN01. Next base: position 229 of record CALKZN010000129.1, read on the forward strand.
TTACTTCGACTCTTTCAGCTTCAGCTAATTACTTAGCAGCTCCTTTCATGGCTTTGCCTATTTGAGCTTTACGAACAATGCTATCAATCACAAGAATCAATGCCTGTTGTTCATTATCAGGTAATTGATCTACTTGATGATAGAGATTCATTAACTCACTGTTGTGAATCTTAGGTTCTGAAATATCCTCAGTCCTTCCTGCCAGTTCATCTAAACTAATCTGTAGAGTATCGGCAATCTTCACCACAGTATCTAGATGTACGGTGAAGAAAAACTAAAGGCTGAGATTGCCCGTGAGGCTATCGAAAAAAAGTGGTAAAGCCATCTCTACGCAAGGAGATGGCAATGCGAGGAGTTATTGAGTTCAAAGTCAGTATTAGTCTTGCCTGTAAGGTGTTTTCGATCAGCGAAACGTGTTATCGATACCCCTCGAGATTGATCTTAAGCTAGCAGACTTGACTCGCTTCTCTGATAAATATTTAAAAGCTTCCATCCACAATTCTCCATCATCCCAAAAAATTCCATTTGATTTTGGGTTGATTAGTGGGAGTGCTAGGAATCCACTTGCCATCTTTATATGTCATTGGGAGAGAAGGGTATGGAAGGATGTTGGACATTTTTTTACATAGTTATAATGTCACGTATGCTTCTAATGTGTAAGAAAAATTCCTTGCCATGTGCCAAGCGCAAGTTTTCCTGAGGTAATTGGAACTGTAATGGAATCATTGGTGAGCATACAGCGAATATGGGCAGACATGTTATCGTCACCTTCATAATCATGTTGATAAGCAGGGTCGCCATCGGGTGCAAGCCGTTGCAAAATTGTTTCTAAATCCATTCTGACTGTTGGGTCAGCATTTTCAGTGATGATCAGTGAGGCACTTGTATGGTGAATAAATACATTGCAAGTACCAGTATTGATTTCACTATCAGCGATGAATTTTGCAACGTCGTTACTAATTTCAATTGTTGATCGACCATGTGTTTGAATGTGAATGGTTTTTTGTTGGCAAAAAGGATTCATTGCTTTAATTTAGCAGAAAATTTATAGAGAATGTGCGAGAGTAATTTAATGTGTATTGCTTATTTAAAGGATAAGTTAGTCAAAGCTCGCACAAAAACTAAAGAAGGTATTCAATAATCATGAAAAAAGCATATGTTGTTGGCCATGTTGCCGTTAAGGATTCTGAAAAATGGGATGAATACCGTCAAGCAGTGCCATTAACTTTGGAAGCAGTTCATGCAAAGCTCGTATGTCGAGGAAAGTTGGCAAAAGTTCTCTCAGGCGAACATCATCATCAAGATATCGTCATCATTGAGTTTCCTGATTTGAAGGCAGTTGATGCATGGTATGAATCTGAGGAGTATCAAGCGTTGATCCCTCTTCGCTTACAAGCAGCAGATATCGTTCTATTGTCTTATGAGGAAGATGCTTAGCTCTTCCTTATAAATTTTAAAACCTATCGCAAGTTGGATAAAACTTGAGCAATTTGCTCTTTTTGTTGCACGCCACGAAGCGTATTGATGTGCCTGCCATTTTTGTTGAAAATCAATAATGTCACATGAGGGACATTATATTTTGCTGCGAATTCAGCGCCTTTAGAGGTCTTGATATTGGCAGTTTTGAATTGAATATTGTCTTGGAAGTCAGGTTTTACTTGATTGATATTGGCTTGCAAGCGCCTGCATAGTTGGCAGCCAGGGTCATGAATCTGGACGACTGTAGCTTTCCCATTGCCAATAACTGATAAGTCGTGTTCGAACCTGGATTGATTTTCGTTATGTACAAAAAAATAGCCGACAACAATAAGCAGTAAGCCACCTATTGCAAGCCATTTGCCATTTTTCTTCCAGTTAAATGGTTTTGTTTGTGCGTTTTTTTTTGTTTTATGTTTTCTTGCCATGAGTCCAGTTTAATGTTGTTATTCCTTGTTAAGGAATAGACCTCCAAAAGCGCATGTTTATTACATAAATTTTTAGTCCAATAATGGATGCTGAAAATGTAAGCGTCGGTCACATGTTGCTGAGGTGATTGATTCGTTGAGGCTTAGTAATCCAATAGTTTGCCATCGAGCTTGCGATTTTTTGCTGGTATCGATTGCAACGCTAATATCATAAACAATTTTCTTCTCTGCGTATGCAGCAACATCTAATTCGTCTCGGAAATCGTTTGCGTCAATGCGTTGCGATGTTTTTGCTGTTAATCGAAGCCATTTAGGTGATTTATTGAGCTTAGTGTTATTGAGATTTTGATAGGAAGCTAAGTGTGTGATTGGTCGAAATGAAAAACGTGGTTTTTTATCGCTATGTGTACGGTCAGCTTTTTCGAGGTCTTTTTTTAATCGCAATGCGGTTCCAATATCACTTAACTTTGGAAGGCTACCTAATGTGGGTTGATTATCCATTGGCAAATCCAACACATGTTTGCTAACAACACCGCCAAAGGAATTTAATAAGAAAGCATTTATACTAGGACTTGTTTTTAAATCGTCGGGGAAGAATTTAATAGCCATTCCAAAGGCGCGTTTATCTTTTTGTTTTGTACCACTTAATGCGACCGAAGCCCTGACAATAACTGATTGAGATGTACCAGAAGAAAATAATCCGGCGAAATTGTTGTCGGAATTCTTATCAATATTCCATATACCTGCAAAACAAATACCATTGGCTTGAAGTAATTTTTGTTTGCTAGGAAAGTTGAGTAAATCTCTCGAGTCTGTCAAAGTTCTGTTAGCAGCCTTTAATAATTTATTATCTTGATCATTGTTTGCTTTGCCAAATAGTGTACGATTTACCTTGTAGTTCGGGCGCTGTGAATAAGCCTCATTAAATACTGCATTTTTGACGAGGGTGTATTGCTGTGATGTTGAGATTATTTCAGAGGGCAGTTTTAATGTGGATGTTGGTGCTAAAACTTGTGCTTCTGAGGCGAACGACTCGAAAAAGCCAAGACTGCTGATACTTAAAACTACAACAAGGTAAGTAGTAAGCTTGCTCTTTATTAATCTAGAAAAGGACTTTTTTTTGTAATGTCTCATGCTTTCGCTCGTTCTATTTCACTATGACAGTAAATATCAATCAATCATCTTTTATAAAGACCTCCCAAGGACACAAAGGCTTGCTCGCAAAAACTGCTGAGCGTATGGCTGATGTATTTGTTCCAAACCAAATACTCGGGCGGTTACAAACTATCGGCTGTGTCGCGGTTGAAATTACCCAAAAGTGTAACCTAGATTGTACATTATGCTATTTATCCGAACACTCCCAGTCCGTTTCAGATATCCCTATTGAAGAAGTTTTCCGACGATTGGATGATGTATTGGAACATTTTGGTGAAGGCACGCACGTGCAAATCACTGGCGGTGACCCGACACTTAGAAAACATTCTGAGTTGATAGAGATCGTACGCTATGCAACTGATTTAGGCTTAAAGACTGCTTTGTTCACTAATGGTATTAGCGCTAGTCGGAAATTGCTAAAAAACTTAGCTGACGCTGGACTATGCGATGTTGCTTTTCATGTTGATACGACACAACGCCGCAGTGAATCAGATACCGAGGCAGGTTTGAATGTGATTCGCGAAGAATACATAAAACGTACCGAAGGTTTGGGTTTGATGGTGATCTTCAACACTACAGTGCATAAAGATAATTTTCACGAAATTCCAGATTTAGTCAGTTTTTTTCGTCAACGTGCAAAGCAAGTTGGCTTAGTTTCATTTCAACTGCAAGCGGATACGGGTCGAGGAGAATGGCGTCAACGTGATTTTGTTATCAATCAAAAGACTGTCAGCCAGCAAATTGAAAAAGGTTCCACCAAAAATCTGCCATGGGATGCTATACAAGTGGGTCACTCAGAGTGTCACCACTATTTGCCTACCTTGGTTGTAAATGGCAATGTCTATCCTGTGGTTTGGTCAAAGACGTTTTTTGCTGATTTCATGAGAGATTTTCAGCAAATAAGCTGGGATCGCCGTCATCGGCCTTTTTATATTTTTGCACGTTTTGTTGTTGAATGGCTGAAGCAGCCTAAATGGTGGTGGCGTATGACCAAACATAGCGTCAAGTTGTTCAAGTCAATGTCGCGTGATTTGCTTAAATCCCGAGGAAAGGTACAAAAAATGACGTTTTTTGTACAAAACTTTATGGATGCTGAAGAACTTCAGCAAGAGCGCATTGATGCTTGTTCATTTATGGTCATGACTGCTGAAGGGCCTGTTTCTATGTGTTTACATAATGCCAGTCGAGATGACTATATTCTTAAGCCTCTTGATATTCAACGTGCTGATGGAAGTTCATTACGTTATCAACCGTTACAAAAACATCAAGAGAAAATTAATGCAATTCCTGTTCAGGTGAGTGCTATTAAGTGATGTAAATAAGATAGGTATTTAAGGTAAAAAATGAAAAGTTTAATAAAGGTGAATGATGTTTAGAGAATTTCTAAGAAGCTATGTGAGTATATTTTTGTTGGCAAATTTTGCTGTAATGACTCTATTTGTGCCATCGGCATTGAATGCCACAGAATCAAGTAATCCTTATACTCAAGCACTGCCACTATGGGAGAAAACATTAACTCAGTTTGTTGATGAGCAAGGTCGTATTGATTTTCAATCATTGTCAAAATCAACCGAAGACTTGCAAGCTTTTGTTAGTGCGATTGAAGCAGTTAGTCCGCAATCTCACCCTGAGTTTTTCCCTGAACGAGCTGATATCTTGGCTTATCACATCAATGCATATAACGCTCTAGCAATGTGGGGAGTGATTGAGAGAGATATTCCCAAGAACTTTAGTACCTTGATTAAACGCGCGTCATTTTTTAAGTTTCGCAGTGTTGTAATTGGCGGTAAAAAAACAAACTTATATGACTATGAAAATAAAGTGATTCGCCCTTTAGATGAGGCTCGCCTTCATTTCGCATTGAATTGCATGGTCCGTGATTGTCCTCGTTTGCCAACTAAAGTTTTCAAAGCTGAAACTCTTGACCAAGATCTACAAATGTTAAGTAAAGAGTTTTTCTCCAAAGAAAAGCACATTCGTATCAACGACAATTCTCAGCAATTGTATTTGTCGAGTATTTTGAAATTTTACACCAAGGATTATGTGCCATCGGGTAAAAAACAAGACTTGGTTGCCTATGTGAATCAATTTAGAGATGTGAAAATTCCGGAAAATTATAAAGTGAAATTTATAAAGTATGACTGGACCATCAATCAACAGCCAACATCATAAAGCCCGCATTTTCTTAGGAATGGTTTCGATAGGAGTAATCACCAAAAGCGCATTAATCAAATAATGCGCTTGCGTTAGGTTTGTTTTGATTGATTTCTTCTTGATCTAAACCGTGTAACTCGTGTGGGAAGACAATCCATTGATCTGTGCTGTGAAGGTAAAAATCAGGTTTGAGTAAAGTTAAATTATTGCCAGGTTTGAAATAAGGCGTCGCAATACGAATTTCTTTGGGACTGTCAATTGACGGCGATTGTTCAATTTTTTCTAATAAAGTTTGAACAGTATTGCCGCTGTCAAATACGTCATCAACAATTAATAATTTATCGTGGCTCTTCAATTGCTCAGCAATAATGCCAAAATTATCAATTTGCACCTTTTCTTTACGTTCATTGTCATCGTCATAATAACTAGTCCGCAGTGCAAAGTGTTTAGTTTGTACCCCCAGATAAGATAGGCCTTCATGAATAGCGATGCCAATAGGTGTGCCACCTCGCCACAAGGCTATGAGGGCAGTAGGGGTGAAATCACTATCGTAAATATGTCTAGCTAGTTGAAAGCTTTGCGCTAATAAAGTGTTTGCATCTATATATAGTTTGTTCATGTTTGTAGGATTCTCAAGGCAATTATTATTAGCTGTTAAGTTTTAGATTAACTTTATCAAAGCAAGAATACAGCAGCTTTTTCTATATTTCACAGCGCTGTGTTGCTGGCAGAGCGTTAAAAGAGTGTTAAACTCTATTGCATAGAAAGTGCAATTTAAACAGTTACCATTTTATCGGAATTTTTAGCATATGGCAGGTCATAGTAAGTGGGCAAATATCAAGCATCGCAAAGCAGCCCAAGATGCAAAACGTGGCAAAGTTTTCACTCGATTTATTCGAGAAATTACTGTCGCAGCTCGAGAAGGTGGTGGTGATGTAGATGCAAATCCACGTTTGCGCTTGGTAGTAGATAAAGCCTTGGGCGCAAATATGACTCGAGACACTATCGAGCGCGCAATTAAACGTGGATCGGGTGACTTGGATGGTGTGAATTATGAAGAAATTGACTATGAAGGTTATGCGCCATCCGGCATAGCAGTGCTAGTTGAATGCACTACCGATAATAAAAATCGTACTGTTGCTGAAGTTCGTCATGCTTTTACCAAGTATGGTGGTAATTTAGGCACAACTGGCTCAGTGGCATATCTGTTCAATAAGGTTGGCGAATTCTTCATGCCTGAAGGAGCTGATGAAGAAGCGGTGATGGATGTTGCTTTAGAAGCTGGCGCTGATGATGTTGAAGCAGATGAAGGAATGATTAAAATCACCTGTGCACCAGAAGATTTTATTGGTTTGAATGAAGCTCTGGAAGCTGCTGATATGAAGCCTGAATCCTCAGAGGTTGTTCAGCGCGCTTCTTTAGAGATTGAATTAAGTGATGATGATTCTGAGAAAGTCATGAAACTGATTGATGCGCTTGAAGAGCTTGACGATGTGCAAGATGTGTTTAGTAATGCAAAGTTTTCAGACAGTTTTTTGGAACAACAAGTCTAAACGTGTTGATGCTCAAGAGATTGGTCTAATATGCGAGTGTTAGGCATTGATCCAGGCTCGCAAATTATGGGAATCGGTATTCTTGATTCTCAGGGTAATGACATAAAACATATTTTTTCAGAATCATTGCGATTACCAAAAGGTGATCTTCCACCAAGGTTAGGTCGAATTTTTGAACGCTTGCAGGAATTGATTATTGAATTTAAACCAGATTTAATGGCTATCGAAAAAGTATTTTTGGCAAAAAATCCTCAAGCGGCGCTAACACTGGGTCATGCCCGCGGTGCTGCTATGTTGGCAGGTGTAAATGCAGGCTTGCCAATCAGTGAATATAGCGCTACTCAAATAAAGAAAACGATTGTTGGGCGTGGCCGAGCGGATAAAGCACAAGTGCAACATATGGTAAGAGTGCTGCTTAGCTTACGCAGTACTTTAGAGGTCGATGAATCTGATGCCTTAGCCTGTGCAATTTGTCATGTACATCATCAGCATTCGGCTCAATTAATCGCTAAACAATCAGATTTAGCGTCTAGAATGAAATTTCAATAACACTATGCTGACAATGCTCTATTAAAAATGGCTATATCAATGATATTAGAAAATAAAGAGGAATTATGATTGCTTGGTTGGAAGGTGTATTGCTTAGTGTAAAACCTCCGGTTATTGTATTGAACGTTGCGGGTGTTGGCTATCAATTAGAAGCACCAATGCCGACTATTTATGCGTTGCCAAAAGTGGGAGAGCCATTGAGCTTGCATGTGCATATGGTAGTTCGCGAAGATGCGCAGTTGTTGTATGGATTTTTAGAGTTACAAAACCGAGACGTTTTTCGTGAGTTACTGAAAATTTCGGGCGTAGGGCCAAAAGTAGCACTGGCAATTTTGTCGACCTTTTCGTCTAAAGATTTCTTTGATTGTATTGCCAGTGAAGACGTCACTCAGTTGATTGCAGTGCCGGGCATTGGTAAGAAGACTGCAGAACGTTTGATGGTTGAAATGAAAAATCGTTTTGAAGATCAAATGTCATCTATAGATGTACAAGATTTTTCAACGGAACGTTCAGCGAAAAGAGATGCTATTGATGCCTTGCAAGCATTAGGTTACAAGCAAGCAGATGTGGTTCGTGCGCTAAAAGGCATTGATGCAAATGACATGAGTAGTGAGCAAATGATCAAAGCGGGTTTGCAAGTGTTGTCTGGGCGAGTATTGTAAGCAATCTGTATGTTTATATTTGATGCAAAAATAATAATGCTGATATTGAAAATAGAGAATAATAAGTGATGTCAGATTGGGATGATTTAAATGACGATTTTGAAGGTGAGAGGCCTATCACCTCTGAGTCTTTATCAAACTCTGAAGAGAAATTTGATAAAGCACTGCGTCCTGAAAAGCTATCTGATTTTGTCGGTCAACCGAAACTTCGTGAACAGTTAGAAATTTTTATCCAGGCAGCAGTAGATAGAAAAGAAGCCTTGGACCATGTGCTCTTTTTTGGTCCTCCAGGTCTAGGTAAAACAACCTTATCTAATATTATTGCTAGCGAGCTGGGCGTAAAGATGCGTCAAACTTCCGGGCCAGTGTTGGAGCGAGCAGGTGACTTAGCTGCTGTGCTAACAAACCTTGAGCCGCATGATGTGCTTTTTATTGATGAAATTCATCGTTTGAGTCCTGTCGTTGAAGAAATTCTATACCCAGCGATGGAAGATTTTGAAATTGATATTATGATTGGTGAAGGTCCTGCAGCGCGCACAGTGAAATTGTCTTTGCCGCCTTTTACATTGGTTGGTGCGACTACGCGTGCAGGTTTGTTGACCTCACCACTAAGAGATCGTTTTGGAATTGTGCAACGTTTAGAATATTATAACGCTGAAGATTTATCGAGAATTGTGGCTCGATCAGCCAATATTTTGAAACTAGAGGCAGATGCTAACGGCGTTGCGACTATAGCTCAACGTTCAAGAGGCACACCTAGAATAGCGAATCGCTTGTTAAGGCGTGTTCGAGATTATGCCCAGGTCAAAGGCGATGGGGTGATCAGTGAAGGTATTGCAGTACAGGCTCTGGATATGCTGGAAGTGGATACGAATGGTCTAGACACGCTGGATAGGCAAGTGCTTTTTTCGATAATGGAAAAGTTCGATGGCGGCCCAGTGGGTGTTGAGAGTTTGGCCGCAGCGGTTGGAGAAGAGCGAGGCACGATTGAAGATGTTGTTGAACCATATCTAATTCAGCAAGGTTTTATGATGCGCACACCAAGAGGTCGCATGGTAACCAAGCGTTGCTGGACACACTTTGGGATTAATATGCCAGAGAACCTCCAAGAGCCGAAACGCAATCAAGCATCAATGTTCGATGAATCATCTGAGTCATAAAGTCAGCAATTAATGGAAAAATCAAATTTTCAATTTCCTGTGCGTGTTTACTATGAAGATACGGATGCTGGTGGCGTAGTTTATCATGCAAATTATTTAAAATTCATGGAGCGTGCACGCTCTGAGTTTTTGATTGATAAAGACTGCAGTGTGGTTCGTTGCGAACAAGAGTTTAATATTATTTTTGTCGTTCGACATATTGATATTGATTTTGTAAAACCTGCTAAATTGGGTGATGATTTGACCGTAGATGTTCAAGTTATAAAGCTTGGTAAGGTTGGTATGTTGATGAAGCAGTGTGTTTACAATGCACAGGACTTGTTAATTTGTTCAGCCTTGGTAAAGTTGGCTGCTATTAGCAAGTCTACTGATGGCTCCTATTCATTAAGTCCAATGCCTGAAGCCCTTCTGAAAATATTGTCTAGCGATTCTTCTGAAAGTTAGGTGTTGTTAGATTTGGTTTAATGAAAGTTTCAAGCTGTTGAATACAATTAATAAAATAAAAGAGTTTTTATATGACTGAAAAAGTTGCGCTGCCAGGGGATGTCGTTTCTCAAGCGGTTGAGGCACACTCAATATCAGTGTTGTCATTAATTTTAGATGCTAGTTGGGTTGTCCAATTGGTCATGATTATTCTAATGTTGGCTTTGTTTCTTACATGCTACATCATTGTGTTGAAATGGCGTGCCTTAGGCCGTGAAGCTAGACTCGCAAGACAGTTTGAACGAGAGTTTTGGGCCGGTGGCAGCATGGAAAAGCTCTATGAAAGTTGGGGGCCAGGCAATAAAAAAAGCTGTGGCATGAGTGAGCTATTCACAGCAGGCTATCGAGAATATTTAAGGCTATTACAAACAGGGTTTGTTAACTCGAATGACGTGCTTGATGCTGTGAATCGCGCCATGAAAGTGGAGCTGGGTCGAGAGATTGATCATCTGGAATCACACATTCCTTTCTTAGCAACTGTCGGTTCTATCAGTCCTTATATTGGTTTGTTTGGAACGGTCATTGGCATCATGAATTCCTTTATTGGTTTAGGACAATCTACACAGCAAGCCACGATTGCATCGGTTGCGCCGGGGATTGCAGAAGCTTTGATTGCAACAGCAATGGGTTTGATGGCTGCTATCCCAGCCGTGGTTGCCTATAACCGTTATTCACACAGCGTTGAACGTTTGGTCGGGCAGTATGAAATTTTCACTGAAGAATTTTTGAGTATTGTCAATCGCCAGATTGCGAGTGATAGAGAGTAAGAGCTAAGATCATGTCACGTTATCGCAATAGACGTAATAAACCGATGTCCGACATTAATGTTGTGCCTTATATTGACGTAATGCTGGTGCTGTTGATTATTTTTATGGTAACGGCGCCACTATTAACGGAAGGCGTTAAGGTGGAATTGCCAAAAACAACTAGCAAGCCGGTTGAAACACCTGCAGATGCGCCAGAGCCATTTTTGTTGACGATTGATAAGGACGGAAATTATTTTCTGAATGAAGATAAAAAAGCTAAGACACCAGAAGAAGTTGTTCGTAATGCTGCTGGAACAATAGCCGCTAAACCTACGACCATATTCTTAGTCAGGGGCGATAAAAATGTGATTTATGACGATGTGATTCAAGCATTAAATTTATTGCGACAATCGGGCATTGAAAATGTCAGTTTAGTCACGGACCCGAGCAATTAGGTTCAATAGGTAAGACACGAGAGTTTAGAAGTATATGTCCCGAAGAAAAAGTAGAGTTGGTTTTTTTGATCGTGCGGTTGCGTTAATTGCGGCGTTCGTGGTTTTTGGTGGTTTTGCATTTTTTCTATGGACGAGTACGCAAGAGCCAGAAAAGCGCGAAACAATACAAGCGTTTGATGCCAAAGAGATTGCTACAATTGCGGCATCAACAGTGACTGAAGATCAAATTAAAGAGCAAAAAAATAAAATCTTAAAAAAAGAAAAAGATAAGAAGCGTAAAGAAAAGCAAAAACAAGACCTCGAAAAGAAAAAACTCGATGACTTGAAAAAGAAACAACAGAAGGAAAAGAAAAAGCTTGAAGATCTGAAGAAGAAGCAAGTCGAAGAAAAGAAGGCAATTGCCTTACGTAAGAAAAAAGCAGAAGAAGATGAGAAAAAGCGTAAGCTTGATGAAAAGAAACGTAAAGAGAAAGAAGCTGCGGATAAAAAACGTAGACTAGCTGAGAAGAAAAAACTCGAAGACGCAGAAAAGCAAAAGCAAGCAGAAGAGTTGGCAAGAAAAACTAAGCAGGATGAGTTACAAGCTGAGATAGAGGCTGAACGTGCTGCTGAACAGCAACGTGCACTTACTCAGCAATCAGCAAGAGCGTCAACGACATTGAAAAACCGTTACGCTAAGTTGATCACTGACAAGTTACAATCAAATTTTAGTAGGCCTCCAGGGTCTCGCCCAAACCGAGGGGCAGTTGTTAATATTAAGTTAGACCCGTCAGGTAATGTATTGTCTAGCCGTATTGTTAAAAGCAG
>CALKZN010000130.1 GCA_938002995.1 uncultured Arenicellaceae bacterium
ACTGGGACCCCAATCACCATGGACGTAGCTGGTCCATATTTGAGCACGCCTTAGACGCCTTGATAATGATCTATTTATCGTGGGTGTTTTTTAGTAAAAAAGGTAGGAAACGCACTTAAGAGAAAACTAAAAGCATTTACACAAAATTCAAGGCAAGGCCCTGTTGTTGTTTTTCCTTATCAGGCAAGACATCCATGCTCGGCCACAAACCAGACAGCAAACTATTGTGATAACCTTGATTCAAGCCTTTATCCAACATTAATTGACTGGCAGTCTTTGCATCGTATTCCAAAGCATGGTGTTTCAAGATCACTTGCTTTGCTTGGTCTACCTCAAGCGTTGAGAACCATACTCTTTGAGTGCCATCATTAGCTGGCATTCCTAAAGCGCCTGAATTGTGCCATGTTTTACCACCAAGTCTACGCGTAAATGGCAAGCCTGAATGTCCGGCAATAACAAAATCAGTATGTGAAATTTTCTCAAACTCTTCAGAAAAATCTTGATCTAATTGAGAAGCAAACATAAATTTACTGACATGAGAAACAGCGCCATGAACCACTTGGACTTGCTTGCCAAAGTAAGAAAAAGAAAGTTGTTCTGGCAAACTTTCAAACCAATGACGTTGAGATGGCGTTACACGACTATTCGCATAAGGAAACCAACCCCTAGATAAAGTATCGCAAACAGTCCCTTCTTCAAAGCCACAGCCACAATCATCAGCCTGCGTCGCCAGTGATTGCTCCACATTCCCTTGGATACAATTTATTCCCCAATTTTTTATCAAATCAGTCGTTTCAATAGGATTAGCACAATAAGCGACAATATCGCCCGTACAGATACACTGATCAGCAGCATAACCTTGAGTATTTGCCCAAGCATATAAAGCTTGGGTCGCTTCAAGATTCGAGTAACATCCACCAAAAATCAATAATGACTTTTTATCTGATAAATCACCTAGATCAAGAGTTTTATTTAACATCGATTAGCAACAGTTAGACTTAAAACTACAATAGTTAGTGAGCAACTGAATCGCTCGTTTTATCTTTTAAACCTAAAGCAAAAGACACAAAACCAACGACAGCGATCACCAAGCAGATAATTAATAATTTTGAATATTTATGTTCATAACCAAACATATCAACCATCCATGAGGTGTAGCCGGAGCTTTCAGTCACATAGGTTATTCCACCAAAAACCGTTACTGCAAAGGTTAATACTAAGGGCCATAAAGCCACATCACGATTACCCCAAATACAAAACACAATGATTGGCAATAAGAACATTGATAATGTGCCACTAACCGCTACTGCTGCATAAAGGTCTTTACTGTCCCACAACAAAAATAAGCCACCTACAAATAAAAAAGCCACCATGACTATGCGACCCGAGGCAACGGTTTCAGGCAAGAGTTTCATATCCTTTACAACGAGCTTGGAGGCACTGGAGAATGTGGAGTCTAAGGTCGAAAGTGCAGATACTATTAATGCCACGCTAAAAACGACCATAATAGGCTCGCCAAATAAGCGGGTTAATGCCGGAAGCATTTTTTCACCTTCGAGAGTATTTAAACCGGCAAATACACCCAACAGCGCAAACATAAAGATACAGGAAATAGAAATCCATGCCGCATGCATAAATGATTTTTTTGTCGTTTCTTCATCTGCTAAAAAACCACGGTCCATCATGACAGGATCATGTAAAGGATAACTCCAAACTTGCAAACCAGCGACTAATAATAAAACCCAGCCTGGAGAAGTTATATCTGGACTTGAACTCAGAATTGCAGTCATATCAAACGCACTGTGACCAAGCATTGCCACAAACAAAACAATGACTAATGCCAAGACAATCAAAGACTGTACAACGTCAGTGCGTAATGAGGCACGTAGACCACCCATCGACGAATAACCTACGGTTATCAAACCTATTGCCACCATAGCAATAGAATATTCAAAACTACCTTTCAAACCAAAGATTTGACCAACCACAATTAAATTAGCAAACACTTCACTGAGCAAACGCAAAATAACCACAAAGTTATACATGCCTGTGCCAGTTGTACCGAACTTAGCATTCAAGAAGCCCTGCACATTGTCATAGCCGTGCTTGAAACGAAGGTGATTAATAATCGTTCCACCAGTAAGAAAGCACAGGTAGTAAGCGGCATAGGCTAATGCCCCAGCAATACCGTAATAAAACCCAAGAATGGCTGCTGTCATTAATGAACGAGCAAAGATCCATGTCGTGACTTGCGACAGTATTAAAGTCAATAATGATGGCGCTGAGCCTTCTTCGGAAAATCCCTTATAGAACCCGTCAAGCGTTTGGCTTTTTGGCGAAACGAGTACACTAGCAAGCAAAACGAGTACAGTCGCTCCAATAATGGCAATAATATATGGCGTCATATTCTTCTAAAGTCTTATTCTTTTATTTTGTTAAATTAACTATTTATATTAGACCACGCTTTATCTAATAGCATTGCATCGCCATAACTAAAAAAGCGGTATTTCTGTTCAATAGCATATTGGTAGGCGTTTAATATTTTTTCTCTTCCAGAAAAAGCAGAAACCAGCATAAGCAAGGTTGATTCAGATAAATGAAAGTTAGTAATCAATTTATCAATTACCTTAAATTCAAAACCTGGATATATGAAAATATCAGTCTCACCTTCATACGGATAAAGATCTCCTTCAACCAAGTTTTGAGCTGCAGTTTCCAGTGATCGAACAACAGTAGTGCCAACAGCAATAATACTTTTTCCTGCTTTTTTTGCCTGATTGATAACGTCACAAGCTTCTTGAGTGATGCATAAACGCTCTGTATGCATTTCATGTTCAAGCAAATTATCGACTCGAACCGGTTGGTAAGTTCCAGCGCCTACGTGCAAGGTTACTTCACAAACGATAACGCCTTTATCTTTGATTCTTTGCAGCAAATCATCATCAAAATGCAGACCCGCAGTTGGTGCAGCAACCGCCCCTTTCTCTTGGGCAAAAACAGTTTGATACCGTTCAAAATCATCATGCTCATCGGAACGTTCAATGTACGGCGGCAGAGGCAGACTACCGACCTCATCCAACCAAGAATAGATATCTTCAACACCACTAACTGAGAGTTCGAAAAAATTACCTTGTCTGCCGACGACTTCTAAAGAAACACCTTCAACACTGCCATCGATAAACACCCTAGAGCCCACTTTTGCCGCTTTGCTCGCGCGCATTTGAGCAAGCAAAACATTGTCGAAAAGAATTCGTTCCAACAATACTTCAACACGGCCACCGGTTTGTTTTTCCCCAAACAAACGTGCTGGAATCACCTTGGTATTATTCAACACCAAGACATCTCCTTCATTCATGTGAGCCACGCAATCAGGGAATTGGCAATCCGACAAATCACCTTCAGCATCTACATGCAATAAACGACTCTCAGTACGTGTTTTTGCAGGATACTGGGCTATAAGCTCTTGTGGTAGATCAAATTGATAATCGGATAAACGCAAAAAAACACTCCAAATAAACTCGTCAACAATGACTGTTCAATAACAACAAAATATTGCGCCGAATTTTACTCTGTTTTAGTCCAGATTACTTTAATCGAAACTGCCTTATATCAACTCTTTCTATTCATTCTATAAAAAAATGAAGAAAAACTACTTGAACCTAGCTAATTCAATTTTCCAAGCATCATCTGCTTCCTTTTTCAGCTTGTCATAGTCGCCATTCACCCAACGAACTCGACCTCTCTCAGCAAAAAACAAATGTAGTTGATTACCAAAAATATGCCATACCGTCCCATCTGTTCGAATCAAACCTTCATCTAATGTTAAAGCATTTGAACAAAATCCATTATAGGCGGGAGAATACTTATCTGGGTTAGCTGCAAACAAATCACGCTGTTCAGCGGTTGCAAAATGCCATTTTGCTCCCTTCCATTCATGAGCAAAGCGTTTCTCACCTTTGGTGGCAGATTTATTCAAGTGATATGCCGTTGTGTCATGCTGACCAATAGCACTACTACCAACAAAACTCTTACTGACAGGTTCTTTGGCAAAAGCAGAATTGTTCGCGAATGCAGCAACTAGAAACAAGCCTGAAAGACACATTGCTCTAATATTTTTCATTTTAATCATCTTAATATCCACCTTCTATTTATTCAGTTTATCTAATTCTTTTTTCCA
>CALKZN010000131.1 GCA_938002995.1 uncultured Arenicellaceae bacterium
AACCGTTACTTCACCTTGGGTGTAAATCACGGACTTGAACAAGCATTAGAAGATGACTGTGATTATTTTTGGGTGTTGAATAATGATACCCAACCAGATACTCAATATTTACAGGCTACTCTGGAGAGATTCAATAGTAACTCGAAAGTTGGCATTGTTGGCGGTAAAAATTTAGTCACAGACAGGCCTGATAGAATTTTCTGGGGAGGGAGTCATCAAGCCTTTCCAACCGGCATTCATAAAGCCGGTTATGTTTCTAAAGGCAGCTTAAATGAAGCTAGCCAAGAGTCTTGGGCAACCTTTTCATCGGTTGTTATTCGGCGAGAAACTTTAAATGACTGCGGGTTATTAGATAGTGAAATGCGGATGATTTTTTCTGACTCAGACTATTGCTTCCAAGCAGGCTTAAAAGGTTGGCAAGTTTGGTATGAGCCTAAAGCGATTATTTTGCACGACACAGGTGTATCTAGAAATACTCCAAACCAAACCATTATTGATATCTTTAGAAAGGACAAAAGAGCTTTTTACTGGAAGTGGGTGAAAATTACTGGCTGTGATGATCCGGAAAAATTACAGGCTGCCATTTTTACAGCAATTGATTTTGAAGGCTCTGAAGCTTAATAAATAAAAAATAAGGCCAGCACCTTTAACAGTGCTGGCCTTATTTATTAGTTAAACATCGAGTAATATTTAAACTAATTCACCACGAGCTGGATACTCATTTGCCACAACCCAACCGACTGCGCCCAAAATCTCAGCGAAATTCGGACGAGCAAACGGCATAGTGCTGATGTTAGACCAGTACAATGTATTATCTGGCTTAATGAGAAACAAACCTGGCTCACTGAACTCATCTGGTTCTTCAATGCCGATAGTTGTTTTTCCTTTGCCCGCCGAACGATGCAAACCCCATGCTTGCGCTTGCTCAACTGATAAACCATAGCCCAAGGAGGTATTCTCTAATCCCGCTTTATCAGCTGTTTGCTTCGCTCTATCTTCATCATCGCTACTCACAGCAATTACATTAACGCCTGCATCTGCAAATTTTTCCAAAGAAGCTTCAAGTTCAGCAAGATATTTCAAACAAATCGGGCAATGTAAACCCCGATAAAAAACGACCATTGTAAAATTTTCTGGTGATTGATCAGCAAGGTTCCAGCTACCTTGAAGCGTATTTAGGGATAATTCTGGAGCAGCTTGTCTTGTTTTTAATACAGTCATAAAGTCCTCATCGAAGATAATAATATTAGGGAAATGCATTTGAATATTTGATGGTAGACATAGTATTTGTATTTGAATGATTATTCAACTAAAACTTCAGTCATGTTTACCTGAAATGTTTCAGGTTATCGGTAAAGACTTTGATTACAAGCATAGATATACCTACTCAGGTTAGGACAATAACTCTTAGAGGTAAAAGTGTCGGCAAAAAAGTCCATGCCTACTCAACAAAAAGATAAGCAAGCGATAAAACGAATTAGAGCATTTGAATTGCTAGTTTATTCGTCCAAGAAAAAACTTTTTTCATCGCGTCTTCGTGTGAAAGCCATTCATACTCAGTATGCTCATTGGGATCGAGTGTGACTTCCACTTGTTCAGGAATCTTGCATAAAAAGAGGTTTTCTTGGTTACGCAGAGTTCCTGGTGCAAATTTATGGCGCCATTCTTTAAGAATGTCATACGATCGTCGAATGCCGGTATCAATAATAGGATAGCCACTTATACCGGTTTCTTCAGCAAGCTCTCGCTTAGCAGTATCCATTGCTTGTTCGCCCCACTCCAAAGATCCTGTCACTGATTGCCAAAAATTCTTATGATCAGCCCGCTTAATGATCAAAACTGCATCGTCAGTATAAACAACAACCATTACTGATTCTGGGCGTTTATGATGTCTTGGATCAACCATTAATTGTTTACCTTATTCAAGTCTATATAAACAAGAAAAGCCTAGCGTTAGCATAGGCTTTTCTTAATATACATTAAAAGCCTATTCAGCTTGCTCAGCCTGTTCTGCTTTTTCTTTAATAGCACTAGGCCGTAATTTGATATGCAATTCTTTCAATTGCTTACCATCTACACCTGCAGGAGCATTTGTCATTAAGCATGAAGCTCGCTGCGTTTTTGGAAATGCAATCACATCACGAATAGATTCTACTTCACACATCATTGCAACAACACGATCCAGACCAAAGGCAATACCACCGTGCGGAGGAGCACCATATTTCAGGCCATTCAATAAGAAACCAAATTTTTCTTCTGCTTCGGCATCATCAATACCCAATGCATCAAAAGCAAGTTTTTGTACATTTTGATCATGAATACGAATCGAACCACCGCCTAATTCAGACCCATTAAGCACCAAATCATAAGCACGTGATAGAACTGCACCCGGATCAGTTTTAAGAAGCTCGACTTGATCTTCAAATGGTGCGGTAAACGGGTGGTGTAGCGATGTCCAATTGCCTTCACTGTTTTGTTCAAACATTGGAAAATCGACTACCCACATTGGGCTCCATTTTTCGGTCAATAGCTCTAAATCTACACCTAGCTTATTCCGTAAAGCTGCCAATGCATCATTGACCACTTTCGCTTTATCAGCACCAAAGAAAATAATGTCTCCATCGCTTGCGCCTAATCGCTGTATCAATGCATCTAATGCTTCATTCGATAAATTTTTCACAATCGGAGATTGCAATCCGTCACGGCCTTTGGCAACTTCGTTGACTTTAATATATGCCAAACCTCGAGCACCATAGTTGCCAACAAACTTAGTATAACCATCAATATCTTTTCGGCTCAACTTCTCTGAACCACCAGGCACTAACAAGGCAGCAACACGACCTTCTGGGTCATTTGCAGGTCCAGAAAAAACCTTAAAATCAACCGACTGCATGATTTCTGAAACAGTTACCAATCGTAGAGGGTTTCTTAAATCAGGCCGATCAATACCAAAGTCTTCGATGGCTTGCGCATAAGTCATGCGTGGAAATTCTGCTGCTAGGTCAATGTCTAAAGATGCTTTAAACAAATCACGCATCATGCCTTCCATCATGCCCATGATGTCCTCTTCATTAACGAAAGACATCTCGATATCCAGTTGTGTGAATTCTGGCTGACGATCAGCACGTAAGTCTTCATCACGGAAACAGCGTGCAATTTGATAATAACGCTCATAACCAGCAACCATTAGCAATTGCTTAAACAATTGTGGAGATTGAGGCAAAGCGAAAAACTCACCCGCATGCACTCGGCTAGGCACTAAATAATCACGCGCACCTTCTGGTGTGGATTTAGTCAACATTGGCGTTTCAATATCAACAAAATCATTATGATCCAAAAAGTTGCGCATATGCTGAGTCACTTTATGACGCAGACGCAATGTGCGTTGCATTTTTTCACCACGTAAATCGAGGTAACGATGTTCTAAGCGGACCGCTTCACCAACGTCTTCATCATCCAATTGAAATGGAAGAGGCTCGGCACGATTCAGTACTGTGACATCCGTAGCATAGACTTCGACTTGCCCTGTCGGCAGATTGTCATTCGTTGTACCTTCTGGACGTAAACGCACTTTAGCGGTAATTTGTAGGACGAATTCATTCCTAACACTTTCTGCCGCTGCAAATGCCTCTTTAGCATCTGGATCAATGACTACTTGTAATAAACCGCTAGCATCACGTAAATCAATAAAAATCACACCACCATGATCGCGACGACGTTGCGCCCAACCACATACAGTAATGACTTGATCAAGCATTGTTTCGTTTATTTGCCCACACTGATGAGTTCTCATCTGTTTCCTCTAAAATCTTTGTTATGAAACCCTAGGTTACTAGGGTTTTGGTTGTTCATCTGTTGCTTCAGAGTTCTCTTCTTCAGCTTGACCCTTCGCTTCAGTATGAAAATATTCAAACTGAAATTCATCATCTTCCAATGGATTTATGACGCCCGCGGATAATATCATTTTCAAACCATCTTCGACGGAAATATCGAGTCTGCGAATATCTTTTGGCTCAACCATCACATAAAACCCAGATGTAGGGTTTGGAGTGGTCGGCACAAATAAATTCACTAGCTTGGTTTTGACTTTTTTTGCTAAAAAATCCGGTGTCTCACCAGTAACAAAGGCCAATACCCATGCTCCTTTTCGAGGATACTCTACCAACACAACCTCACGGAACGATTGGCTGGTGTCAGAAAATAAGGTTGAAGTGACTTGCTTGACTGTCGAATACACTGTGCGTACAAATGGAATCCGTGACAGAAACTCTTCCCACACATTCACCAAACGTCGACCAAAGAAGTTAGCCACAATTGCGCCAGTAAATAACATTAATAAAAATGTTAACAACAGTCCAATGCCTGGAATTTCAAAGCCTAATAGTTCTTCTGGACGATATTGCCGTGGAATAAGCACCATCGTACGATCAACGAGATTGATCGTAAAACGTACCAGCAAGAAAGTGACGACTAAAGGGACCCAAACCAATAGACCAGCAATCAAGTATTTTTTTAAATTACCCATAACTACAATTACCTAATAACTACAATTACTTATAACTACTATAGCTATCTCATCGTCATTAAATTATTAATACAAATATGGAACTGGTAAATACCAGATCCAAAATCATTTCTAGCGACCAAACTCTCTTAATTGTGTAGTGACTAAAGTCCAAATAATTAGAGAAACTAGAAATGCGGAGAAGCGTTATTTTATACCGTGTTCCTTCGCTTTACGATAGAAAACAGCATGCTATAAATAGAAATCAGCCTTATGCGCCTGCAATTGTGAGTTTTTCTAGCAAAATCGACCCTGTTTGAGTATTACTACGCGTATCTACGTCGCTTCCAACCGCAATAATATCGCCAAACATATCTAGCAAATTGCCTGCAACAGTCACTTCTTGAACAGGATGTTGAATTTCACCATTTTCAACCCAGAAACCTGATGCACCGCGCGAGTAATCGCCTGTGACCATATTAATTCCTGAACCAATTAATTCCGTCACCAGAAAACCAGTATTCAATTTTTTCAATAATTCAGCAAAATTTTCACCGGTTTGAGAAACTCGCACATTTCGCAAGCCTCCTGAATTCGCCGTTGTTTGCATGCCCAATTTTCTTGAAGTAAAAGAACCCAAGACATATGAAGCGAGTTTGCCATTATCAATGATTGTTCTCTGTTCTGGCGTCGCTACTCCCTCTCCATCATAAAATGAACTACGATACTCCCCAGATAAATGCGGATTTTCAGAAATATTCATCCAGTCAGGAAATATTTGCTCTCCCATGCGATCAAGCATAAAAGTGGCTTTTTTATATAAGGCTCCGCCAGAAATAGCCGAAACCAGATGGGAAATCAAACTACTTGCCAACGTCGACTCAAACAATACAGGCACTTGGCAAGAAGAAATTTGACGACCATCCAAGCGACGCGCTGTTCGTTCACCAGCCATACGACCAATCGACTCAGCATCAGCTAACATGCGTGGATTGCAGTTAGAATCATACCAATAATCACGCTGCATATCATTCTTACCCTGAGCAATCATAGAGCACGACATGCTATGACTAGAACCTCTTGAACTCGCCATGAAACCATGAGAATTGGCATACACTGACACGCCTTCATGAGTATTAACTGCCGCACCTTCGCTATTACTGATGCGTTTATCAACATCAAAACCCGCTTGCTCACAACGCTGAGCAATTTCAATCAAATCATTAATCGAAGAGTTCCAACTATGATGCTGATCTAACACTTGGCTATCAATGCCACTTTGAGCCAATAATTCTTTATCAGCAAGACCAAAACACTCATCTGCTTCTGTCTGCTTGGCAATAGAAATCGCTGCTTGCACTGCTGACTCAACGCCTTTGTCCGATAAATCTGCAGTAGATGCAGAACCTGTGCAATGCTTGTTATATACATTGATCGTTAATGAGCGATCATTATGTATTTCAACCGATTCTAATACTTGTTTTCGGACATTAATAGATTGCCCTAAACTATTAGACAAGCGCGCTTCTGCTTGATCAGCACCCAACTGCTTGGCAATTGAAAGAGCTTTATCAGCGGCATTTTCTAACACGGAGGTTTCTACTAATATGCCTTTCTTTTGATGATCAGACGTCACTTCTACGTTTCCGCTTGTACTCAAATTAGTATTCATAGTTGCACCCCGCCAACGGTTAAACCATCGATTCTCATTGTTGGCTGACCAACGCCAACCGGAACGCTTTGACCGTCTTTACCACAAACACCTACACCTGAATCCAATGCCATATCATCAGCCACCATGCTCACTCGTTGCATAGCTTCTGGGCCATTACCAATTAGGGTTGCACCTTTAACTGGACTAGTCACTTTACCATTTTCAATTAAATACGCTTCGCTTGAAGAAAATACAAATTGCCCTGATGTGATATCAACTTGGCCACCGCCAAAATTCACCGCATAAATACCTTTCTTAACAGATTCAATCACTTCTTGCGGAGCATAGTCTCCCGCTGTCATATAAGTATTCGTCATGCGAGGCATTGGTAAATGTGCAAAGGATTCACGTCGACCATTGCCAGTCAATTCATGACCCATGAGACGGGCGTTCATGCTGTCATGCATATAGCCCTTAAGAATGCCTTTCTCAATAAGTACATTACGCTTGGTTTGATTGCCTTCGTCATCAACTGACAAAGATCCACGACGGTTTTCAATAGTGCCATCGTCAACAATAGTGCAGTGCTCTGATGCTACTTTCTGTCCGATTTTTCCTGAAAAAACGGAAGTTCCTTTACGATTAAAATCACCTTCAAGACCATGACCAACAGCCTCATGCAATAAAATACCCGGCCAACCTGAGCCCAATACAACCGTCATCGTACCTGCTGGAGAATCAACAGCGTCCAAGTTAACTATCGCTTGCCGCACTGCCTCTTCTGAATAATGTTTGATTTGATCTTCAGTGAAAATTTCATAACCTTGACGACCGCCGCCACCCATTGATCCACGTTCACGCTTACCATTTTGTTCAACGATCACGCTGACATTCATACGTACTAACGGACGCACATCGGGGACTTGCTTACCCTCATTATTCACCACTAAAATGACTTCATAAACACCAGACAAGTTTGCCGTAACCTCTTGAACACGTGAATCAGCAGCATGTGCATATTTATCAGCAAGCGCCAACAATCGAGTCTTTTCTTCATCATTCATCGCCGTTAACGGATCAGTAGGCAAATACAATGCGGAGGTTTCAGGACGCTGCCAGACAATCTTTTGTTGATAGTCTTGATTTTGCCTACCAATTGCTTGGGCAACATTGGTTGCCGCGGTAATCGCATCGATAGATAAGTCTTCAGAATAAGCAAATGCGGTTTTTTCGCCAACAACACTGCGCAAACCAACACCTTGTTCAATACTAAAGCTTCCAGATTTTACTTTGCCTTCATCCAAAGACCATGATTCACTTTTTTGATATTGAAAATACAAATCAGCGTAATCACAACCATGAATAGAGTGTAGCTTGCCAACAACATTGGCTAGGTCGTTATCACTTAAACCCGTAGGTTCTAACAATGCTTGTTGGGCGATGGAATGGTAATCAGTCATAAAAAATGCCTAAATTTAAATCAAAAGTAAAATCCATACTTACAAACTAAAAAGCACAGATCATCAAGTGTCTTATGAGTACGATATTAATGTTTTAAAGTACGTTTATGATGAAGACAGGGAAATTGCTGACGAACTTTCTCAATATACTCAAGATTAATGTTCGTTAGGATTATTTTTTGCTCATTTTCAAGCTGTGAAATGACTTTCCCCCAAGGGTCTATAACCATCGAATGCCCCCAAGTAGCTCTGCCATTAGAATGATGACCCGTTTGGGCCGCTGCTGCAACATATACTAAGTTTTCTACGGCGCGAGCTTTTAATAAAATTTCCCAGTGTGCCTCGCCACTTTTTTCAGCAAACGCAGCCGGCACTGAAACAAGAAAAACATCATCAGTCATTGCACGATAAAACTCTGGAAAACGCACATCATAACAAATACTCAAGCCTATTCGTCCCCATGGAGTCATAACTGTTGGATCTTGCTTGATATCACCAAATTCAATATAACGAGATTCTTCATAGACCTCACCATTGGGCAAGGTAACGTCAAATAAGTGAATTTTATCGTAGCGATGACGTAATTTGCCCTGCTCATCATAAACCAGGCAGGCTTGAAAAATTTTTGATTCCGAATCAGTCACATCCACCAAAATAGGGACACTACCGGCAATAATCCAACATTGATACTTTTGTGCCAATGCTTGCAAAAAGGATTGGATTGGACCTTCACCAATTTGCTCTGCGCAACTGGTTCGTTCTTGTTCATTGCGAGGCATATGAGCAAAATTTTCGGGCAACATCAATAAATCAAAAGATGTTTGATCTGATGCAAAGTCTTGCTCAACAAGATGTGTTAATTGTTGAAAGTTCTCATCTACCAAATGATTTGAATTCATTTGTACAACTGCAATCTTGCAATTGTTTGAATCACGTTTCATTGAACATCACCCTGATTAATTCCCAGAATCAAAAGGTTCAATATTTGAACCCTGTTGAACAATACGCTTCACTTTCGGCGTTTCCCAAGGACCGGTCACATCGTAAGTATAAACAATCACTTTATTTAATTTGTTTTTGAAAATTCGATCAACTAGCCATACAAACGCACCTGCTGCAGGATTTGTTAGCGCAGTAAGCAAAGCCACATTTCCACCCAATTGAGGCGACACCAGCATTTGTAGATCATAATCTTCACGACCAAGACCTACTTTACCTAAAGCTTCAATATAGGCAGATGGAGAGAAAATAAAGAACTCTTTTAGCACCAGATCCCCTTCATTCAATATACCTGAGGTTTTCATCTGATCAAATACTAAGCCCTTACCAAACACATCACCAAAATCTAAGCGCAACCTCCGTGACAATGCATTTATATTCAATAAGCCTAGTAAGCGCCCTGAATCTGCATCGACTTTTGGGAAAGACCCTTTAGTAACATCCAGCGAATAATCACCATTAAGTCGATCGACTTCAAAATGCGATGGCGCTCCTCGCCAAAATAAAGACGATTTCATTTTAATATTGCCTCCTTTTAAAAAGCCACCAAAGCCTAAACCTTTCAACATTTGCCCGCCAACATCTGAGGAAATATCAAAGCTGCCTTTGGTCATGCCATATTGACTTCCATCATCAAACCACTCTCCGGTCCCTTTGATTTCAACTCCGGAAGATTCCAATAGAATTTCCTGAAACTCCCAAGCAGTATCATTAGCACTAGCTTTAAATTTTAAACTACCAAAATCACGATCAAAAATACGGAAGTTCCTAGCTTGCAAAAGAACATCAGGATACGCATTAGGCTTACCAGTAGCCTCCTCAATCAAGCCATCAGGAACAAATACACCTCTGACTTCAAGCTCCTTTTTAGACGGCCAATGCAGACGATCAAAAGCAAATTCGTATGACGGAGTGCTTGCAAATGGCTTCAATGTTCCTGTGCCATTGGCATATTTACCATCCACTTTCACTGTCCATTCCAAACCATTATTACTAGTTGCGCGAAAATTAGTTTGACCTAAATTTTTATCAAAAATAGTCAATTTTTCAGGCTTCACATCTATCACTCGCAGCCGTTCAACAAATGATGCTTTATCGCTTTGTTCAGATTCAATTGAAGCCATCTCTTTGATAACATCTAACCAATCATCAAGGTTGGAATTTAAGCTGTTCGCATAAATACTTATCCCCTCTTTTGGCAATTTAGGTTCAATAGCCTTGTCTTCTGAAGCTTCACTTTTTGAGAATTTTCCAGATAAGAATAAGCCTCGATCAAATAAGTTTTTTTGATTTTGCGATTGTAACTGTAAAGAAAAAAGCTCTGAATTTAGCTGCAATTGTGTCTCTGCGCCCTGCCCAGCTTGAAATTTTATCGATAAAGGCTCACTCGTTTCAGCTTGCTTAGCAAAGGGTTGTGGAAAATCTACTTTTGTCCCTTCAAGCTTTGATTCAATTCCTAACTGAACACCTTTTGGTCCAATGTCGATAAAACCAGTCCATGGCGAAGAACCACTAAAACGACTCGCTAACTGTGGACTAATTAATTGCTGCATTTTTTCGACTTGGGCATTACCCACGGCATTAATACGTATTTTTGGTGGCGCCCCTGGAGAGAGAGTCTCGACATTTACTTTTGTTTTCCCACCAAAAATAAGTGCCGAAATATTTTTCCCATCAACGGTTTTTTCTGTGTAATTGATCCCACCTTTGACATTATTTACGGTGAGCAGTTCTCCAACAGTGAATTTCCCATTCGCCACACTGCCTGAACCTGTCACTTTCGTATCAAGAATTTTTGCGAAAGGAACAACGACATTCAGTTTACTTAAAAACTTACCTGAAACCTTATTAATACGAATTTGCTGAGGACTTCTGGCCTCTTTGATAGCAAGTGGAATTAATGGACCGTCTTGCAAAAAATCAACTAAGGACGCTAACTCACCACGAATATCTCCATCGATATGTAGCTCTCGTTTTTTTGAAGACAAATTAATCAACTTAGCCCGAGGCTGTATTGCTTGCACATCGCCAACTGTCCCTTCATCGGTAGCAAAACTGATATCCATATTATTAACATTGATATCTACCGATTTTGCTTTAAAAATTGGCCAATCCTTTTCAAAGCCAAAATCTAAATAGGCTTTATTAGCCTTCAAGGTCGCATTTAGTATAGACCGACCTGATTGAAACTCCACTTTATCAAGAAAACCATTAAACGTTACCTGACCAGCAACATCAATACTTTTACCAATTGCTCCTTCCCACCAATCCCGGAAGTCTGGATGTGTTTGTATTGGAAAAAAGCGTTCTATTTGTAACAAATCATCTGTAGAAATATCACTCTTGAGCTCAAGAAAAGGTAAACCTATCGTTTTTTTACTGAATTTAGCCTGTGTGTTTTCAAGAGAAAGGTTCGGTACATCAATTTTTATATTCTCAAACTTTACGTCAATATTTCGAGATAAATTTTCTAATACCACATTCCCAGAAAATTGATTAACCGGAATTGGTTTTGAAAAATATTTTGGCCAATTAAACTCTGCATCTTGTGTTGAAAAAACTAGCGCCCCTTGTTCGTTATTAACCAAGAATTCTGTATTTAAACCGTTTAAGCCTGGCGCTTCGCTTGTCGCTTGCCACGATACTTGTTGCGCCTTGGCTTTGAATTGCCACGTATCTAATGTCGTTAATGAACCTGAAAAATCAAATTCGATATCTGCTAAAACACCCGACAGTTTAGACTCAGAAAGCCATCGATGTAACTTTGTTCCTCGACCAAAAATATTAGCGATATCAGCGAGCCTTTGCGCTTTAAATTCTTTGCTTTTAATTGAACCTTTAGCATTATCAACCAACAACTCAAATACTTTATCATTTAAGGTATAGACGTTTTCTCCCTCAAGCAAATTCGCTTGAGCGTCCCAATCTTCGCCCCATAAAACATTCCCTTTGAGTTCAGCAGATAAACCCAAGGCTTGATTATCTTTTTGCCCAACAGCATAGAGTGTTCTTACTCCTTTATTTTGGCGATATTGAGCTGAAAATTTTTCAACTGATGTCTGTTTCCCTTCCCGATGTTTCCATAAAAATTCACCATCATGAATATCAGCGCGCTTATGGTTTAGTAACCAGCTAAACATCAGCATCGAACGCCTTTGTTGACCTGATGAAGGTTGATACCTTTTGCCGATAAATCGAAAACTCCCATCGGTAAAAGATTCCAGCATGAACCTAGGTCGTTCAACAGTTAAATTACTAAATTGTGGCCATAATAAGAAAATTGAACTTAGTTTAAACTCAGCGGCAATATGTTTAATTTGAGCAAACTTGACCTCCGGTTTTAAACGGTCTTCAACTTCTATGTCGCCTAAATAAAACCCCAGTCGTTTCCCTGACCATATTGTATCAATTTCACCGATGCTGACGGTTTGTCCAAGATAGTTAGACGCAAGCGACTCAATTTCTTGATGAAATCGATCAACATTGTGAAACACATAGCTAAGCCCGCCTATGAATAAAACATAAACGCCAGCAATTACAAGAAAAAAACGTAAAACAAATTTCACAAAAAAACCATGAGTATGCTTATCTCATACTCTTAAAAAAAAGTAACCATAAGCCATAAAATTAACTATAAAGAATAGCCTAACATAGGCAATATAAATTTGAATAGACCTCTTCTGAATGTCATTTTCTTATACCATAAAATCGGTATTTCAATCAGAAACCATATTGCTTAAGCTAGGATAAATACGTTCACGACTTAATTCAATTAAACCCAAACCAGTATATCCATAGACATCAACACGAACATTATCTTCACTCACTAATTGATGAATTTCTTGCAACAAACGATCTTTCTCCTTTTTTGTCGCCATGTTGATAAAATCAACAATAATCATACCGGATATATTTCTCAACCTTAATTGCTCAAATATTACTTTTGCTGCAATTAAGTTCAATTCCAATACGCTCATCTGATGTTGAACCGCAGAGCCCATATTGACATCAATTGCCGTCAACGCTTCTGTTTTCTCTATAACTATTGAACCCCCTTTAGGTAGCTCAACAAGAGGATGCATTGCTTGGTTTAATTGCTTTTCAAAATCCAAATTACTTAACTCAGCCGTCAACCTTGACACATCTAGCGCCATGAATGTAATCGCGCTTTCCTGAAAAAATTGTTGCGCTGATGAAACGCCTGCAACACTTTCAATTTTCTCTATCACAATCAATTGCGCTAACCGACTCATCAAATTAGACGACTGATAAGCCAATCCAACCTTTTTCGATTGTCGCATAGACTGTTTGATTTCTTGCCAACGAGACCATAAATCACCAGCAGCATCAAGCCATGAGTTGTCCGCTATATCATTTACACTCGAACGGATAATGAATCCACCTGTCATTTGTTGTTCAATGACAAGCGTCTGCAATGATTTTTTCAATTGCTCTCTTCGCTCATCGCCTTGAATTTGCCTAGATAAGCGAATAGCGTGATTGTTAGGAAAATATACTAAGGATGGTGTATCTATATTTAATTCTGTCGTCAAACGAACGCCTTTTGACTCCAAACCATCAATGCTTTCAACAGCATCTTTACTCACTTGAACCCAAATTATTTGCCCTTCTCGAAAAATAGCATTCAAATCAGCATTAGCTTCGTTTGCGACCTTGCCTGCATCTCTTGTCGCTAAAAAACCAAGTTCAGAAAGGCCTATATCGACAAAAATTGCTTGCATCAATGGCACAACTCGTCGAACTTTACCTCGATAGATATTCCCTACTTGACTGCTATTCGCTGGCGTTTCGACAAAGTAATTGACTAGTCGATTGTCATCAAACAATGCAGCAGACGTTTTTATATCATCATGTCGTGTAATAAAAAGTTGTTTTGACATCAAATCCTCAATCACCTTACCGTTTAAGCCCTTGGTTTTATAACCAATTCTTGCCAAACTGACGCAATATTTGATTCACTTCAAATAACGGCAAACCCATAATACCACTGTAACTACCTTTGATAGATTCTACCCATGCAGCGGCATGACCTTGAATGCCATAGGCACCGGCTTTATCTTGAGGTTCGCCTGTTTGCCAATATGTCTCCATCTCGGCACTTGAAAGTGATTTGAAAGTCACATCACTAATCGATAATTCCAAAAATTCCCTCGAATTAGCCTTTGAACTATTATCTGTAACACCTACAACTGCAACGGCTGTCAACACCTGATGTTCAGCTCCAGACATTGCTTGCCACATACGAAATGCATCGTCTTTATCTTCCGGCTTACCAAACAGCTGTCCTTGGCAAACAACAATTGTGTCTGCTCCTAAGCAAGGTATCTCTTGAGATATTGGCTTAACCATCTGTGCTAATTCATTTTCGATTAAATGGCCCATTGACGCTTGCGCTTTTTCTAAGGCAAGACGACGAACATAGCTTTCTGGTACCTCTTGCTCTAACGGAGTTTCGTCAATATTCGCAGGACAGATAAACACCCGAAGTCCTAAACTCTCAAGCAACTCTTTGCGACGCGGAGAAGCGGAAGCGAGATACAGATCTATATCCTTATTGTTTAGGTCCATCAATCGCCCCGATGATAAGGCAAGCCAGCAATGATACTCCATGCTCTATAAATTTGTTCTGCGACCATGACTCTCACAATTGGATGGGCAAACGTCATTGCCGATAATGACCATTTCTGTGTTGCAGCGGCTAACATCTGTGGATCGATGCCTTCTGGTCCACCTATGACCAAAGCGACATCTTGATTATCATCAATCCATGCTTGTAGATTACTAGCTAATTGTTTTGTGCTGATATGCTTTCCTTTGCGGTCCAGCACGACAAGTTTTTGATGATTACCAATCGCTTGTCTGATAGCTTCCGCTTCATCCCTTAAAATACGACTAAT
>CALKZN010000132.1 GCA_938002995.1 uncultured Arenicellaceae bacterium
CAAATTGTCTAAGCTCAGCTTTACTAAATTGCTGCCAATCAATCATTCAACCACCATTCTTTCATACCCGCTATGGGGAATTTAATGTCGTTATGGTACCATTGCGCGCCTGTTTATTGGTTCAATTCGAATCAGGTTTTCTCGTTTATAAGAAAGTAAACGTTGAGAACTTTATAGTCATTATTATTAGTCATACTACTCAGACAAAAAACCATGAATGATCTTCCACACAACACTATCACTTCATTAACTTCACTCGACGGCCGCTATGCCAGCAAAGTTGCTCCGCTTCGTCCAATTTTCAGTGAATACGGCTTGATTCGCTATCGTAGCCTAGTCGAAATTGAGTGGTTGAAAGCACTCGCTAATGAAAGCAACATCAATGAAGTGCCTGCTTTTTCAAGTGACACCATCAAACAACTTGATGCCATCATCAGTGATTTTAGCGTTGAATCTGCCCAACGTGTAAAAGACATTGAAGCAACAACCAATCATGATGTAAAAGCAGTTGAATACTTTCTTAAAGAGCAATCACAAAATATTGATGAAATTGCAGCGATTAGTGAGTTTTTCCATTTTGCCTGCACCTCAGAAGACATCAACAACTTGTCTTATGCTCTGATGCTCAATGATGCTCGCAACGATGTGATTGTGCCGCAATTCAGCAAGGTGATTGAGGCTATACAAGCACTTGCGAAAGATTATAAAGACATTCCAATGTTGGCTAGAACACATGGCCAACCGGCATCACCAACGACTATGGGCAAAGAGATGCGCAATGTGGTTGCTCGCTTAGAACGCCAATTGGACACCATCAAAACCGTAGAAATTCTTGGCAAAATCAATGGCGCTACAGGAAATTACAATGCTCATATTGAAGCTTATCCTGAAGTGAACTGGCCACAATTCTCAGAAAAGTTTGTTACCGGGCTTGGCATAGCGTGGAACCCTTTAACCACTCAGATTGAACCACATGATTATATGGCTGAGCTTTATCATGCTATCAGTCGTTTCAACACAATCATGCTGGATTTCAATCGTGATATCTGGAGCTATATTTCTATCGGCTATTTCAAGCAACGAACAGTGGCTGGTGAAGTTGGATCTTCAACAATGCCACATAAAGTAAACCCGATTGATTTTGAAAATTCAGAAGGCAACATAGGTCTAGCAAATGCCTTGCTTGAGCACTTGGCATCCAAGCTACCGGTCAGTCGTTGGCAGCGTGATTTAACCGACTCAACCGTGCAACGTAATATTGGCACTGCCTTTGGTTTCACAGTTTTAGCAATGGAAGCATGCTTAAAAGGCATCGGCAAACTTGATATCAATACGGCTGCACTAGCAAAAGATTTGGATCAAAATTGGGCAATTTTAGGTGAAGCCATCCAAACAGTAATGCGTCGTTATAATATTCCAGAACCTTATGAGAAACTAAAAGCGCTGACTCGCGGTAAAGACAATATAGGTCAAGCAGAGCTCCAAGCGTTTGTTGACGGTCTTGATGAATTACCTGACGATGTCAAAACACGTTTACGAGATATGACTCCTGGAAGTTATATTGGTTTGGCTCAAGAATTAGCGACATACTAAAACGTAAAGCACAGAAACCTGCTATGGCTGACGAACAACGATTATCAAAACTCATGTCTCAGCGCGGGCTATGCTCGCGTCGAGAAGCTGACCGTTATATTGAACAAGGTCTAGTTCGGGTGAATGGTGAAATCGTTAACACCTTGGGGATTAAATATTCGCCAGACGTGGCTATTGAACTCACTAGCGCAGCACAAGTTCAGCAGAATAGCCGCCTAACAATCATGATCAACAAACCTGTTGGTTATGTTTCGTCACAAGCTGAAGAAGAGTATATCCCTGCAGTTCGCTTAGTCAGGAATGAAAACCGCTCTGATATTGATCAGACAGGCGTTCATACCACCGATTATGACTTGGCTCGCGCACATGATTTAGCGCCCGCAGGCAGGCTTGATATTGACTCACAGGGACTATTAATTCTCACTCAAGATGGCCGCATCGCCAAACTATTAATTGGTGAAAACAATAATCTTGAAAAAGAATATTTAGTCCGCGTTGACGGCATCATTGAACAAGAAAAAATTGATCGATTACAGTTTGGTATCGAACTAGATGGCAAACCCCTGAAACGTGCAAAAGTCCGCCAAATAAACCCTGAGCAATTACAAATTATTTTACGTGAAGGTAAAAAACGACAAATTCGTCGCATGTGTGATGACGTAGGCTTACACGTCACTGGGCTTAAACGGGTAAGAATTGGAGAAGTGCGCTTAGGCAAACTCAAAGAAGGCGAATGGCGAGTGGTTGATCCTGAAGAATTTGAACATGCGAAGCCTTCAAATAAGGCATCACCTAAAAAATCTGCAACGCGAAACAACTCAAATGATGGCACAAGGCATAATAAGTCCAATCGTCGAGAAAGCCTCTACGGTCAGAGGAGTAAGCGGTTAAATGAAAACCAAAGCTCAGATAAAAAATCAAACACCTAAAGAGTCACTTTTAGCATGTACGCATTGCTCAAACCTATTTTATTCAAACTTTCCCCTGAAAAAGCACATGACGTGATGATGAACACATTGGCTATGTGTTCAAAAAATATATTATTCAGAAAAGTCCTTAACCATTTATATGGCAGCAAAGTCCCTGAACTTCCTACCACTGTCATGGGATTGAACTTCAAACACCCTGTTGGCCTTGCTGCTGGTTTAGATAAAGATGCCAGAGCATTCCAAGCATTTAGTGCGATCGGTTTTAGCGGTGTTGAAATGGGCACAGTGACGCCACTTCCTCAACCAGGAAACCCTAAGCCTCGCATGTTTCGCCTCGAACAAGATCGAGCCATTATCAATCGAATGGGCTTTAATAGCGGTGGTTTACAAAGTTTCTTATTAAATTTTCAACCGCATAGCTCGAGAGTAAAAAACCCAAGCATTGCAGGTATCAATATTGGTAAAAATAAAATCACCTTAAATGAAGATGCCAATGAAGATTATTTAAAAGCTTTACGTAGCGTGTACGCAAAAGCCGATTATGTAACCATCAATATATCCTCACCAAACACTGAGTCACTGCGAGAATTACAAGGTGAAGAACCATTGACTCAATTACTAAAAGCCTTGAGCGAGGAACGCGACAAACTCGCTATTGAACAAAATATACGCAAGCCAATTGCCTTAAAAATTGCCCCGGACCTAAGTAAAGAAGAAATAAAAGTAATCTCAGACTTAGTGATCACTTATCATTTTGATGCATTAATTGCGACTAACACCACCATTACTAGGCCCGATTCATTACAAAGCCATGATAAAGACGAAGTTGGCGGCTTGAGCGGCGCAGTTCTAAAACAAACCTCCACGGATGTCATTGCTGAATTTTACACTCACCTCAAAGGCAAAGTTCCTATCATAGGCGTTGGCGGCATTGAAACCGCTGATGATGCTTGGCAAAAAATGTTAGCTGGCGCGGATTATGTACAGATCTACTCTGGATTGATTTATCACGGCCCAGAAATGATTCGTGATATTGTCAAAGGCCTACAAATAAAAACAAAAAAATATAATTCGCTCGCCGAGGCTCTAGCGACAGAACGCTCGAATCAAACTTAATTCTTTCTTCTAGAGCTCAATACATGCGCTACAACACTCTTGGTAATACGGATATCAAAGTAAGCTCTTTGTGCTTAGGCACTATGACATTTGGCGGTCAAAACAGCCAAGCAGAAGCGTTTGATCAACTGAATTATGCAACAGAACAAGGCATTAACTTTATCGATACGGCAGAAATGTATGCCGTGCCAACCTCACCAAAAACGTACGGTGATACTGAACGCATTATTGGCCATTGGCTGAAGCAATCTGGAAAACGTCAAGATATCGTTCTTGCCACCAAAGTCACTGGGCCTTCTCGAATTAAACATATTCGCCACGGCAAAGCACGCTTAGATAAAAACAATATCCAAGAGGCTATCGAAGGCAGCTTAAAGCGATTGCAAACAGATTATATTGATCTGTATCAATTGCATTGGCCGGATAGAAATACCAATTTTTTTGGCTCTTTAAGTTATCAACATAAAAAAGATGCTATTGAAACGCCTATAGAAGAAACGCTATATGCCCTTGCCGAGCTTGTTGAATCTGGAAAAGTTCGCGCTATTGGACTTTCAAATGAAACAGCTTGGGGAGCAATGAAGTTTTTGCAAATAGCCGAGCAGCTAAATTTGCCTAGGATGGTATCAATTCAAAATCCCTATAACTTATTGAATCGTAGCTTTGAGCTGGGTTTAGCTGAAGTAGTACATCGTGAGCAATTAGCACTACTGGCCTATTCACCATTGGCTTTCGGAACACTTAGTGGAAAGTATCTGCACAATGCAAAACCAGAAAATGCACGCTGCACCTTATTCAGAGAGTACAAACGCTATTTCACACCAGCCTCGATTCAAGCCATTGAGAAGTATGATGTTTTGGCGAAAAAATATAATATAAACCTCACACAAATGGCCCTAGCATTTGTCAATCAACAGTCCTTCTTAACGAGTACCATTATTGGTGCTACGACCATTGACCAACTGCAAGAAAATATTTCCAGTTTAGATATTACTTTAGAAAATCAGCTCATAAATGAACTTGAACTGATTCATCAAGAGCACACCTATCCCTCTCCTTAGGTTAAGCGCTAACTAATAATAGTGAAAATTTAAATATTTAACAGCGGTGAGACATAGTGATCTACCAACATAGCTCCGAATAAATATGCCAAATACTGAATTGAGTAGATAAAGGTCTTTTTAGATAATGCATCGCTATAATTTCTATATAGCTGGATCACATATTTCATGAAAATAGCATTCAATATGATAGCGGCAACAAAATAAATCAGTCCAAACATACCAATACCAAATGGCATAAATGTGACGACAATCATCACGATCGTATAAAGCACTATTTGCAACAAGGTATAACGCTCGCCATGTGTCACCGGTAACATTGGCACATCTGCTTTTGCATATTCTTCACGCCTATATAAGGCGAGTGCCCAAAAGTGAGGAGGTGTCCAAGTGAAAATAATAAGGAACAACAAACAAGCTTCAGGACTGACAACATTAGTCATCGCTGCCCAGCCTAGCAATGGCGGTGCTGCACCAGCAGCACCACCTGTCACAATATTCAAAGGTGTTGCAGGCTTCAAAAATACTGTATAAATCACTCCATAACCGATCATTGAAGCAAAGGTTAAAATCGCGGTTAGGACGTTGACAAAAGTGACTAGAATTAGCATGCCTCCAATAGCTAGAAGAGCCGCAAAACATATTGCCTTCCAGACTTTCATATCCCCTGTAGGCAGCGGTCTAGCTTTAGTTCTAGCCATGATAGCGTCAGCACGCATATCAATAATTTGATTCATTGCTGCTCCACAAGAAGCGGCCATTCCAATACCCAAGGATGCCCAAAATACTAACAATAAATCAGGCATTCCTGGCACTGCGAGCAACATGCCAACAAAGGCAGTAAATACGATCAACATAACTACACGAGGCTTAGTTAAATCATAATACTGTCTTATGGTTTCGTTTAAACCCAAGGTATTTTTCTCAGTGTCGCTAGCTGTGTTCATCAGGAATTATAAGCCTTAATCATGGCTGTATTTAACCTACTCGTGAGGTTTTTAGCAAGCGTTTCATGTCATCATAAATATCCAAAGGAGTGGCGTCTGCAGGATAGGACATCATTAGTTTTTTTGAAGGGTCAACCATATAAATTCTACTTGGATCGAATTCAGTTTTACCCCGACCCTGATAGAATGGCTCTAACCATTGTTGAAAGTTCTCACGACTTGGCGACTCAATGACAGTCAGCGCAAATTGTTTCTGCAATTCATCAACACGTTCTGAGGCAACGCCATTATGAGCAAGCATACTAATGATACGGCCTGCATATCGAGCATGTACAACACGAATATAAGCAATTTTCTCTAAATTCGCTGCACAGACTTCTGCACAGTTTTGATCTGCAGGGACAATTAAGTACCAACGACGATCAAAGCTATTAAACGGGAGCACAGGAAAACCTTCTGCATTTTTCTTTATTTCTGGCGCTTCTACACCGTCTTTTGCTTCATTACTTTCTGAGCCATCAACTTTAGCAATAGAAGCACCACTGATAGTAAATGGTATATCTGCCAAATCTTGTGGTCTCGGATAGAACTCACCATTGTTATCAGTAACAAGAACATTAGTATTGTTACTGACATAAGCATGATATGCATATGCACCCACTAAGGGTGCCGAAAAAATTACAAACAACAGAATCAACTGAATGCGGTTAGACCATTTTTTTTCTTTAAACATAAGGAAATTTCAGATTCGAACGTTTCTGGAACATTCGTTTAACTCAGTTTTCTACGGGAACGGAATTCTAACACTAAACACATCAAGGTAAATACAAACGCCATACTAAACCATTGCAAAGCATAGGCTTTATGTCGGTTGATCCATGTATCATCATAAACTCGCCATTTTCTTTCATATCCACCAACACCTACCAAATTAGGCTCCAATTCTAGAATCAATGGTGAGACTGTCAAATTACTACGTTTCATAAACTCTTCAATTGACAAATATTGCCATGCGCCATCTTGCACTAATGGGGTCTCATCCTTCCATATTGGAGGTTTTGCATGTGGCTTTTGCAACCTGCCAGAAACATTCAGGCGACCTTCTGGTAAAGAAACTTTTGGTTTAATTTTCCTTGAAACTCCGACAGGAATCCAACCAGAATTAACTAGTATAATTCGGCCATTCTTCTCCAAGCGAAAAGGCGTGACAATGTGATAACCGACTTTACCTTCTGATACTTGGCTATCAATCAAAATGCCTTGATCATGGATATATTCTCCGACACCAAAAGCTTGTTGATAGAGGTTGTCGATTGATACTAATGTTTTCCCCAAATCAATTTCCTTTGTATTTTGTTCAACAACAAAATTCTGAATAATCTGTTTTTCTTCCGCTCTGGATAATTGCCAAAATCCAAGGCGTATCATTAAAAATAACAGCGTAATTGCTGTTGCATACAAAAGTAATTTAACTAGCGTTTTATTCATAGCTATGTTCTATAATCGCCTGACTTGCAACAATCTCGAAAGTAAAATGTCTATTAACACGGTTATTATTATCATTTTCTTACTTATGGTTTTTGTCTTATTCCAAGGACTTTACCATATGCTTAAATCTCCAAGAGATAACTTAGAAAGTCAGAAAAAATTGGTTCGCTCTTTAACATGGAGAATTGGTATTTGGGTCGTTTTGTTTGGCTTTATTATATTAAGCAAACAAATGGGCTGGCTAGATCCTAGTGAATCAATGAATCCCGCGAACTTTCAAAAAGAAGTTGATCAACGCGACAAATAACTAAAAAACCAATAAAAAAGGCGCTCTGTTATTCAGAAGCGCCTTTTTGTTATCTAATAGATAGGTTCTGTTTATAGAATATAAACAAAGATAAACAAACCAACCCAAACCACATCAACAAAGTGCCAGTACCACGCACCTGCTTCAAACGCAAAATGCCGTTGCGGAGTGAAATGCCCTTTTGTAACACTTCTTAGCCAAATAATGAATAGGATCAATGTTCCCATAGCAACATGAAAACCGTGAAAACCTGTCAGCAAGAAAAATGTCGAACCATAGACGCCCGTGCCTAGCGTTAATCCAAGCTCGTGGAATGCATGTGTATATTCCTGTACTTGATAGTATAGAAAAATCACACCTAGCACCCAAGTCAAACCAAGCCAAAAATTAAATTTACCACGTTGGCCCAAAACTATAGCGTGATGAGCAATAGTACAAGTAACGCTTGATGTTAATAACAGCGCTGTATTAAGTAATGGCAAACCCCAAGGTCCAATATGAGCAAATTGACCGTCAGCACTAACAGCTTTATCTACACCAATATGCTCAGCACCTGCTGGGCCAGCAGTAGGCCAGCCACCTTCGTAGCCTGCCCATAACAAGTCAGTTTCTGCCAACCATGGAACTGCAAGTTGACGAACATAATAAAGTGCGCCGAAGAAACCCGCGAAAAACATCACTTCTGAGAAAATAAACCAACCCATACTCATGCGGAAAGACTTATCTACCTGTAAATTATAATCTGGACTCTCATGAATCACTTTACGGAACCAGATGAAGAACAAGCAGATAATTGACACTATTCCCATGCCAAACACTGTTGAACCTGAAACGATCTGATTTTCGTTTAAGAAATTTGCTGCACCAAACGCAATCAAAAACAGTGTAACTGAACCCCAAAATGGAAAAATACTCTCACTAGGGAGAAAATAACTATCTTTATTAGGACTGGACATCTCTAAATTCCTCTTCTTTTAATCTCTATCTATTTTTACTGATTATTGTACTAATTTAATTTTGAGCAACATTCTTTGCTTGAAAAAAACTATAGCCCAAACTTAATTCATTAATATTCACGGGTATTGATGGATCAACTAACAGTTTAACTTCCATCCGTCTTTCTTCACCAGCCTTTAGTGTTTGCTGGCTAAAACAAAAACATTCTAACTTCTTAATGTAACCACCAGCAATTGCAGGGGTTACGTTAAACGTGGATTGAGCCGTAATATCGGTCAAGCCATTATTTTTTGCAATGTAATAAAACTCATAAAGTTGCCCAGGTTTCAACTCAGCTTGAAATTGACCTGCTTTGAAATCCCAAGGCAAAGGCGTTGCCGCATGACCAGTAAATTGCAAACGAACTAAACGATTTTCATCAATTTCAAAGTTCTCAGTTTGATTACCTTTTTCATCTGTTGCAACAATATCGGTACGACCACCGAAGCCAGTAACCTCACAAAACACATCATATAGCGGAACTAAAAGATAACCAAAACCAAACATTGCAACCGCAATCATTGTCGATTTTATTGCCGTTTTACGATGCTGTGGATTCATGTTTATTTCCTGATTTCAATTAAATTCAATGCATAACATAGAGACTATGCTATGCCGCCTTTTATAAAAATCGTACTTAAAAAAACACTTATTGCAATGGCGCCAAATATCAACGCCATTACAAGATTACTTTTCTTTTTTCCCGACATCTTTTGATTTTACAGCCGTTATTTATTTAACGGTTGGTTGCTCTTCAAAAGTATGGAATGGCGCTGGCGATGGAACCGTCCATTCTAGACCTTCTGGGTTCTCCCAAACTTCATCAGTCGCTTTTTCACCGCCACGAACAGTTTGAACGATGATATAGACAAACAACAATTGACTTATGCCTAGGCCAAATGCGCCAACTGACGACCATTGATTAAATTCAGTAAACTGAATTGGGTAATCTGCGTATCGACGTGGCATACCTGCTAAGCCCAAGAAGTGCTGCGGGAAGAACGTGATATTAAAGAAAATAGTCGTCAACCAAAAATGCCATTTACCTAAAGTTTCGTTGTACATATGACCAGTCCACTTAGGCAGCCAATAGTATGCGCCACCCATCATTGCCATAACTGCACCTGAGAACAATACATAATGGAAATGAGCGACTACGAAATAAGTATCATGATATTGAAAATCTACAGGTGTGATTGCAAGCATAATTCCTGACAAGCCACCAATAGTAAACAAGAACACCACTGCAATTGAATACAACATTGGCGTTTCAAATGTCATTGAACCACGCCACATAGTCGACAACCAGTTGAAAATTTTCACGCCAGTTGGTACAGCGATCAACATCGTTGAGTACATGAAAAACAATTCGCCTTGGAGCGGCATGCCTACTGTGAACATATGATGCGCCCAAACGATAAACGATAAGAACGCAATAGCTGCAGTTGCAAACACCATTGAGCTATAACCAAACAATGGCTTACGCGCGAACGTTGGAATGATTGCTGAAATGATGCCAAATGCTGGCAAAATCATAATATAAACTTCTGGGTGACCAAAGAACCAGAAAATATGTTGATAAAGAACTGGGTCACCACCGCCTGCAGGATCAAAGAATGCCGTGCCGAAATGACGGTCAGTCAGCAACATAGTTACTGCACCTGCAAATACTGGCATTACTGCAATTAGTAAGAAAGCTGTGATCAACCATGTCCATACAAACAATGGCATTTTCATTAATGTCATGCCAGGAGCACGCATATTCAACACTGTCACAATAACGTTGATTGCACCCATAATGGATGAAACACCCATGATGTGAATCGCTACAATAGCCATATCAACAGACATACCACCTTGAATCGTTAATGGCGCATATAAAGTCCAACCAGCAGCTGGCGCTCCTCCGGGAACAAAAAAGCTAGAAATCAACAAGGTGAATGCAAACGGAAGAATCCAGAAACTGAAATTATTCAGTCTTGGTAATGCCATATCTGGAGCACCTACTTGAAGAGGGATCATCCAGTTAGCAAAACCGACAAAACCTGGCATTACTGCACCAAACACCATTACCAGCGCATGCACTGTGGTCATTTGATTGAAGAAATGGGGGTCAACATATTGCAAGCCCGGCTCGAATAACTCAGCACGGATAACAAGAGCGAATGCGCCGCCCAAAAATAACATTGACAAAGAAAATATAAGGTACAAAGTACCAATATCTTTGTGATTGGTTGACATTAACCAACGCTTAAGACCAGTCGGAGTATGAGCCATTTTTAACCTCTTTTTTCGTTCGTTCTGCTTCGAATTATTCTGTTGTAGCAACAGATTGTTTCGGCTGGGCTAACTTCGCCGCAGCAACACTTTTTATTTGATCACTTGCCGTATCTGCGTTAGCAGCCAACCAAGTTTCATAATCTTCCTGAGATACAACATCTACAACAATAGGCATGAAAGCATGATCTTTACCGCACAACTCTGCACAACGTCCTCGATATGTACCTATGGCATCTTCATCAGCACGGATCCACATTTCATTAATATAACCAGGGATTGCGTCTTTTTTACCGCCAAGTTTTGGCACCCACCATGCGTGGATAACATCATTTGCAGTTAATAAAATACGGACTTTCTTACCTGCAGGAATAACAACGTGATTATCCGTTTCTTGCAAATAATTCTCACCTTGAGGAACTGGAGCATCGTTATTGTATTGATCAATTTGATCTCGCGGCGTTGAAATCGTTGAATAGAAATCAACGTTATCTGCTAAATATTCATATTGCCACTTCCATTGATAGCCAGTCACTTTGATCGTGATATCAGATTTGGTGGTGTCTTCCATCTTGATCAACATTTTAGTTGCAGGAATAGCCATCACAATCAAAATCAAAACAGGGACTGCCGTCCAAATGATTTCCAGTGTTGTGCTATGACTAAAGTTTGCAGGCTCGACACCACGACTCTTTCGATGCATAAAGATCGAGGCAAACATCCAAATGGTGACAAAAACCATAATGGCTAGACACACATAAAAAACAAAATGATGCAGGTCAGTCAGCTCGCGACCAATCTGTGTTTTCTGTTCAGGAAAATCATATTCATACGCAGCAACAGCAACGTGCGAAATGGTTGTCATAAGCAAAGCAGACAGAGTCAGCAGTACTTGCAGTATATGTTTTTTCAATTGAAAAACTTTCAAAAAGTTCAAGACCATTGGAAGGGTTCTCCAGCAATAGCTATTTAGTTTTGGTGATCTCTTTTTCATACAAAATTTACGTTTTTTTTATTTAAATTGCTTATTGAAACAACATTAAATCTATGCAATTTTGCAGCTATCGAACGCTATCATAGCTGATAGCCATCATCAAGGATATTCATCAGATATTCACATATAAAAGTAGCACAAAAATTGCCTGTTATGTAAGATTCAATAAAGCTATATTCGACGTACATATTCAATGAACAAGGAGGTTCAGAAAATGCAGTTCACTACATCTATATTCAATCTATTACTTAACTCACTCTCCCCCTCACGATGCCTTTTATGCAAAATGTTGTTAGATGGCGATTTATCACTAGCTAATTCAAATAATGACCACACTATTATTTGCATTCACTGTCAACTTTCATTTCCTGAAATCGAAACATCATGTAGTCGTTGCAATACACCACTTAACACACACAGTGAGCTATGCGGCATATGCCTGAAGCAAGAACGATACTGGCAACAATGTACCCCCGCGTTTAGTTACTCTTCATCTATCGCTGACTTAATTCTTCTACTCAAACATCAAAACAATAATAAATTGACCGAATATTTTGCCCAAACTATTATTGAGGCTATTGATGAATACCAAATAGAAAGTTGTGATTTTCTAATACCTGTTCCTATGCATCCAAAACGTTTTGCAAAAAGGGGCTTCAACCAATCGCTCCAACTAACAAAAGCATTAAGCCTTATCACGGGCATTCCATACATCAATATATTCAAAAAAAACGAAGAGACTCCGCAACAAGCTTCTTTAAGCAAAAAACAACGAGAAACTGCTTTAAAAAATAACTTTCATTTAAAACAACGTTTTTTATCCATATTGAACAATAAGCGTCTAGTTTTAATTGATGATGTTGTCACTACCGGTGCAACCACTTCTGAACTCGCCAGAACATTAAAAATAGCCAAAGCTAAACGTGTAGATGTTTGGTGTATCGCTCGAACGTGATATCATCACGTACAATAATTAACAATAACTAGAATCTATAAGGCAATGAATTCAAAGCTTTCCAACTCTTTTTCATCACTATTTTCTCAGCCTGCTTTTATAGAAAAAGACTTTTTTCCAACTGCTTGGACCAAAGACATGTTGTTGGCCCTGAGAATTTATATCGGGCTCAAAATTTTTATCGCTAGCAGCGCACTATTTTCCATTTTCATGAATGGAGGGACCCTAAAAGAAACGGGCAACCTTGCAATCTACTGTTGGATAGTGATTGTCTATAGTTTCGTTCAATACATCACCACTACTGACAAAGAACAACCATTGAAAGATGTAACCTTTTTGTTCTTCGCTTTAGATATAGCCTCCATCACGCTTGTTGCCAGCACTCAGGAATTTTCAGCAGCTACCTCACCAATGCTAATGTTTATCTGCATCGCTTCTGCTTCTATGATTATGCGACTGCGACTTGGGATTGCTTTAGCGGCCTTCGCCATTATTGCCACCATTACTGAACAAGGCATTCGTCATCTCTCTGGAAAACCTATCGATTGGAGCGGTACCGGCCTAGAAATTGTGGGTATTTTATTTTCATGCTATTTCTTAGCATTACTTGCTCGAAGAGCAAAACACTCAGAAATTGACAACAAAAAAGAAACCGCACGTTCAACTGCGCTTATCGACATCAATGATGAACTTGTTCAAAACCTTGATACAGGCGTTATAGTTATTGGAGATAAAGGTAAAGTTGAAACCTGCAATCCTGCTGCTGCACGGTTGTTTGGTAGACAACATGCTTTTGACGTTCATCAACTATCTCAACTTAGCCCTGATCTAGAAGCACTATGGAAACGCTGGAATAAAGGAAAAGTCGCTGACAATGCGGTACTTGAAAAAGTTGCCGACAATACGACACCTGACAGTGGTGAAGAATTACTTCAGATTGATATTCTTTTCTCCAAATTAGGCACAAAAGGTAACTTTTCAAAAATCACGCTTTTCACTGAATCATTACTTCGCGAACAAGCGCAAAAATATTCCTTAGAGCGCATGGGTCGTATGGCCTCGGCAATTGCTCATGAAATTCGTAACCCATTGACATCCATGATGACTGCCATTGAACTATTACAAGGCTCAGAACAAAACGAAGAGAATAATAAAACAATTTCCGCAATTTCCAGGAATACGTTACGCATCAATCAAATTATCGAAGATGTCCTCGCTATTGGTCACAGCAAACAAGCTGATTTAGAAAAGTTTGATTTAACGGTATGGTCAAAAATTTTCCTAAAAGACTATATTGAGTCCAAAGGTGACACATATAAAAGCCATATTAAAATTTCTAACAAAGCAACCGACCCTGTTTTTATTCGTTTCTCTCAATCGCACTTAAAACAAGTCCTCACAAATTTGTTTGATAATGCAATCCTGCATGGGTATAGCAGCGAAGAAAAACCCATTATTCTGAGCATCTATGACGAAAGTAAAAATGCAATGATTGAAGT
Source organism: uncultured Arenicellaceae bacterium (assembly GCA_938002995.1). GTDB lineage: Bacteria > Pseudomonadota > Gammaproteobacteria > Arenicellales > Arenicellaceae > CALKZN01. The sequence goes on from CALKZN010000132.1 coordinate 14,163, forward strand.
CTTCAGCCCAGGCGAGCGAATGCCTTCAAATGAGTCAGACAAGCTATTCGAACCTTTCTACACCACCAAACCAAATCAAGGCGGCACTGGTTTAGGGCTTTATTTATGCCAACAAATTTGTGAATTAAACCTCAGTTTTATTTCTCATAAGCGCTATGACAATGGCAATGGCTTTAAAATAGCATTCTTCTCTAATACTAGAAGAAAAAATTCATATTCCAAATAAGAGCAAGCTATAAAAATTTCAGCTTTAACCTGAAAACACTAATAAATTTCTCATACTGTAAATACGTTTAATAACTTTTGAACCAAAAAACATTAATGACTAATACTCTAAAAATACGTCAATGACTTCTGAGCCAAACAGAAAAAATATTTTATTAATCGATGATGAAGAAGATATACGAGACATGTTATCTATCATGATTCGCCGTTTCGACTATCACGTTCTAACCGCTGAAAACTGCACAACAGCAAAACAGCTATTATCCAATGAACACATACACATGTGCATCACAGATATGAATCTCCCTGATGGCTCTGGCATTGACATTATTGAACATATCGGACAAAACACCCCCGAGGTTCCTGTAGCTGTCTTTACAGCCCATGGCAATGTAGAACTTGCCGTAAGCTGCCTACAGAAAGGCGCTTTTGACTTCATTTCAAAACCCGTCATGTCGAGTGAGTTAAAACGCGTGCTTGACCAAGGCGTAAACCTTTCAAATGTTGAAGATAAATCCTCAACACAAAAAGAACAGCTTCTAGGCAATTCTCAAGCAATGGAGAAAATTCGCGCAACGATCAAAAAAATTGCTCGAAGCCAAGCGCCTGTACACATCAGTGGCCCATCAGGCAGTGGTAAAGAATTAGCTGCTCGACAAATTCATCAACACAGCACTCGCCAAGAAGCGCCTTTTATCGCCATCAACTGTGGCGCTATTCCTTCTGAATTAATGGAAAGTGAGTTTTTTGGACATAGAAAAGGCAGCTTCACTGGAGCAGCCTCTGACAAACAAGGATTATTCCAAGCCGCGCATCAGGGCACCTTATTCCTTGATGAAGTTGCAGACCTGCCTATTGAAATGCAAGTCAAACTGCTTCGTGCCATCCAAGAAAAAAAAGTAAGACCTATTGGCGCAAATCAAGAGGAAGAAGTTGACGTGCGCATACTAAGCGCAACCCATAAAGATCTAAAATCATTAATTCAACAAGAAAAATTTCGTGAAGATTTATTTTTTAGAATCAATGTCATCCCTCTATATATGCCTAGCTTAGCTGAGCGACCTGAAGATGTCGCCCTTTTATCAGATCATATACTTAATAAGCTAAATACCTCATCCGACAACAAGCACTCAATACTCTCTGAAGATGCTCTTAACAAACTCGAACAATATTCCTTTCCAGGCAATGTCCGAGAACTTGAAAACATTATTGAACGCGCTTGCGCCTTAAGCGAATCTCATATCATAGAAGCATCAGACTTAATGATAGAAAATGAATTCCACGAAGAAAGAGTTAACTCCAAAGCTTTTAATGCTAATACAGAAGATATCAGCAGTTTTTTAGAAAGGACGGAAGCTGAAGCCATCACACAAGCTTTGAAAAAAACTGGCGGAAACAAAACTAAAGCAGCTGAATTACTTGGCATTTCATTTCGTTCATTACGCTACAAACTGACAAAAATTGACCTAAACTAGAAAAAAGTGACAAAAATTGTCACTTTTTGTCACTAAAAAGCTATTGTTTATTAACGGTTTCTAGCTAAGAGCAAGAAAAACGTTAAGTTTATGAACTTTTGTTTACTTTGGCACGGCACTTGCATTAACATTACCACTGACACAGCAAATAAACGCTGAGAAAGATTTTTTTAAACCTTTAAAGATAAACTTAATTTGGAGATTTCTATAATGAAAACTTTTACTCAAATGAAACAAGCCACACAAAAAGGCTTCACATTAATCGAATTGATGATCGTTGTTGCGATTATCGGCATTTTGGCAGCGGTTGCATTACCAGCATATTCTGACTATACAAAACGTGCACACGTGAGTGAAGGTCTTGCCCTTGCTTCAGGCGCGAAAAACAGTGTTACTGATTTTTACACATCAACTAACCGCCTTCCAGGCAACAATGCAAGTGCTGGCATTTCTTCAGCTGCTTCTATTACTGGCAATGCAGTCACTAGTGTTGCAGTAGGCGCTAACGGTGTTCTTACAATTACATACAATGAAAAAGTGAACGATTCAGGTACTCCAACTATTTTTATGAGCCCTAATACAGCTAGTGGTGGTTCTATCACATGGACTTGTACTGGCGGTAACGTTGACAACAAATTTCGTCCAGCGAATTGCCGTAACTAAGATTAATATCTAAGTAATTAGATTAATATCTAGATAGAGAGGGCT
>CALKZN010000133.1 GCA_938002995.1 uncultured Arenicellaceae bacterium
GCCGCACTTATTTACAGTATTTTTTCCATTTTTGTACAAAAATATATTCTTCGGCAATGGTGTACGCTATGCCTGCTAGTTCAAGTAACAATGATTGTGCAGGCTGGCATTATTTTTTCTAGTGCAAAAATGCTCACCTTCACACCAAGTGATTTCAAACAGTTTGCGATGGCTATTGTCATCTTTCTCATTCCATCAGTTTTTTGGTATTTCATTCGTCAATTTCTTGTTAACCGAAATGCGATAAAAAGCGGACAACATCCTCTGCTCGGGGCTCGCAGCTTAGCGAACTTCCGCAAACAAAAAGGCAAACTTAAGATTGAACCTTTAGAAGGCGATATTGTCTACGAAACACCTAATTTACCAATAGCTACCAGCAAAAAAGATGCGCCTTGGCGCGTTGTCATTGGTATCGCACCAAGTTGCGAACATTGTGGTGACTTTTTGGAAAACATGCTGGCGCTTATTGAACAAGACAAGCTACCTGTCCATTTGAAAATTCGTTTTGTCATTATTGGCTTTGATGATACCCAAGAAAGCATCAACGAAAAAGCAGTGATAGAAGCAATTATGTCTCTTGCCAATAGCACCGAAAATGGCGAAGGTCATGCTTTTGCAATACAAAAACTTCGCAGCTGGTACCAAGACTTCAATGGCAAAGACTTAGCTGGTTGGTTGGCGACTTTCCGCCCCATCGAAGACTTTGAACTCAATTTAGCTGGCGCATTTATGGCAGATAATACTTTCTGGATGCAAGAACAAAACGTCGAAGAAACACCTGCAGTATTTATTGAAGAACATCGTATTGAGCCACAAGACTCGGTCTATGCACCAGAAGTATTAAGGAAACTGTGCGCCGTAAAGTAAACGCCTACTGAGCACGGAAAATTTCTGTTTTTGGATAAAAGTTATACCACGCAAACCAAAAGGCAACAGTCGGTGTCAATATTTCACTGCCTGAAGATTTGATCGTCGCTGATTGTGCTGTGGCATTCCAAACAACAGTATATTTTTCGCCTGCCAATTCATCACCAAAACTCGGTTCACCATGCTTCCTAAGCTCACTAAACGGATAGGCTTTAGCAGAATCACCAATAGTGAGCCCTAACACCTTTTCCTTACTGTGGAACTCTTTGGGCGTTTGACGTAGTGTTTTGAAAAAAACTTGGCTGGAGGTGTCATAACCAGTATACGGATCATGTCGATAATTGCGTTTAAATCCTTGATCCTCACTCAAAACTAAAGTGTTAGGGTTTTTTTTAAGCCAGTCTGACCATGAAGTATGTTCTGCATATAATTGCTTAAGAGTATTGCCTGCAAAGTCACCTGAGATTGCACGCCGTTCAATCTGCGACCACAAGGATTCTGTCTGCTGATCGTAAAATAATAAATCATTATTGTATAACAAACCTGACACACCAAAACTCAAACGCTTATCGCCAACATCCGATAAGAAAGCCATGCCACTGCCGCACAACGGACAATAAGTAACCGCAAATGCCTTATCATTAACTTTATCGTTAATAATTTCATGCCAATTTAAAATATGTCGAGGGTAAGCAAACGTTGTTTCACCTATTTTAAGGCCCAGCACTATATCGTCCGCTTTCATGAATGTTGCATCACTAGCACTGACATAGTTTGGTTCTGAAATGGCTGGTATGCCATCACGGGGTGGGCCGCCCTGAACAATATGTTTTTTATCGATCAAACTATTGCTTAGATCAAAACCATTAAATGACTTCCCAAACGCTGATTGAGAAACTAGCAACGTTAATATAACTAAATTACGTAAAGAAGCACCCATAATCATCACAAGCTATTTATCATAAAGAATTGAGTTGAATGGAGATGGTCTTATCTTCAGTCAATTCAAATGCAGCCTGATTGAAAGAAACTGGACCATATTTGCCCACATTGTTTGAAAAGCCATAGGGCTCTTTAGGAAGAATCCCAAGCCAGCGGTCTAGTTTATTGTCGCTATCGTTGTCTTGGAATACGGCAACCGCATATTTTCCAGCTGGCAAGCCATGAATTTCAAAGGTTTGCGACTCACCCAAAATAAAACCCAAACGACCACGCACCATATCGGTGTTACTCAGCCAATAATCCGCATCGTTATACACGGCCAACCTCAACACTCCATTGCAACAGCGCAAACCATCAACATTAACCACTAAGGAGAGTGGCCCTTCAGGCAAAGGCTGAAAAGGCACTGAAGGCGTTTTATGTGCGCAAGCACTGACGCTCAGTAACAACAATAATGGCAAAATCCACTGTTTTTTCACAAGCAATGTCACCGAAAGTTTCTTAGGTCTAGTTAATTTAGACACTTTTGAGTACAGAAAGCTTACAAAAGGTTGAAACACTAATGCTTCAAAGCCTTGCTAACAATTTCACGCACATCTTTGGACAAACCTTTATGTGCCTCAATGCGTTTCAATTCAGTCACCATCAAATCAGAGTATGTGCTGTCGAACGCTTTCCATGAATTGAAAGTGCCGACCATACGAGCTGCAACTTGTGGGTTGATGGCATCAAGTTCTAGAATTCTATCAGCATAAAATTGATATGCCGCGCCGTCTGTTTGATGAAAAACACCCATATTTTGCGCAAAAGCACCTAATAAAGAACGCACTTTATTCGGATTTTTCATACTAAATGCAGGATGGGCAAACAAACGCTGTACTTCATCAAATGTCTCTGGATTTCTAGCACCTGCTTGAACAATTAACCATTTATCTAGCACCAAGGCATTATCTTGCCATTTAGTATAGAACTCATCCAAGGCTTTGCTCTTGTCAGCATAGTTTGAATTCACCAAACAACTTAGAGCGGCATACGAATCCGTCATATTGTCTGCTTGATCAAATTGGTTTTTTGCTAATTCAAAATATGCCGTTTTATTGAGCTTAATCAAATAGCCTAAGCAAGTATTTTTTAGATCTCTCTTACCCGCTTCATGGCCATTCAAAACATATTCAGGATTATGATTTTTATTATAGGTTTCAAACAATAACTGTTCGCAATGTTTAGCAATCAACTCACCAAACGATTCACGTACAGAACGTAGCAACTGAGGTTGAATTGGCTCACAAAAGCTAGATAAATAGCTCTCATTTGGCAATCTTAATAACGTTGATAACATCGCAGAGTCTTCGTTATCAGCAGAGCTGAGCAACTTTTCAAATAACTGAGCAACCGATTTTGGTAATTCAAGCAATGTCTGTTTTTGTTGGTATTGTGCCAATAGAATATTTAAGGCACGTTGTTGCATGGCTTCCCAGCGAACAAACGGGTCATTATCGTTTTGAATCAAACAATCGAGTTCAGCTGCGCTTTGCTCAAATTCAACTTTAACTGGCGCGCTATAACCACGCAGGAATGACAACACTGGTTGTGAGCTTATACCCATAAATTCAAAGGTTTGTTGCTCTTCAGTCAGTTCCAACACTGTTTCTGGCAACAGCTCCTGACCTTGCTGTGATAACAAACGAATTCTGAGCGGCATATGAAATGGTTCTTTCTCAACTTTCTTTCCATCAACTCTGTCTGAGGTTTCTGGGCAAGATTGCGTGATGCTAAGACGATATACACCATCATCAAACTCTTCGCTCAAGCTAAGAGTAGGTGTGCCTGCCTGTGAATACCACCGTTTGAATTGACTGAAATCTCGACCACTAGCATCTGACAAGGCTTGCACAAAATCATCGGTGGTCACTGCTTGACCATCATGCCGATCAAAATATAAATCTGTGCCTTGGCGAAACATATCTACACCAAGCAAACTGTGCAACATTCGCACAACTTCCGCTCCTTTGTTATATACCGTAACGGTATAGAAATTATTAATTTCTTCATATGAAGCAGGGCGTACGGGATGCGCCATTGGACCTGCATCTTCTTTGAATTGATGGGTGCGAAGAATATTAACGTCGTTGATACGTTTCACTCCTCGTGAACTCATATCTGCACTGAACTCTTGATCACGAAAAACCGTAAAACCTTCTTTCAAACTCAATTGAAACCAATCTCGACAAGTGACACGATTGCCAGACCAATTATGAAAATATTCATGGCCAATCACACTTTCAATACCTTCAAAATCACCGTCTGAAGCGGTGTCTTGAAGAGCCAGAACATACTTGGAATTAAAGACATTCAGCCCTTTATTTTCCATGGCACCCATATTGAAATCATCGACAGCAACAACATTATAGACACTGAGATCATATTCACGGCCATAGACTTTTTCATCCCACTGCATTGATCGAATTAACGACTCCAAAGCATAGTCACATTTATCAACATTATGTGGTTCAGCCAAAATATTGAGCTCCACCTTTGTTCCAGACATGGTGGTGAACTCACCGCTGACTTTTTCTAGTTTCCCTGCGACCAAGGCGAATAAATAGGACGGTTTTGGGTGAGGATCATCCCAAACGGCATAGTGCCTTCCTTGATCTAAATCACCACTTTCTTCAGGATTGCCATTGGATAGTAAGACAGGGAAATTTTCTTTATCAGCGATGATTTTTACCTTAAAAACACTCAAGGCATCAGGGCGATCCAAAAAGAATGTGATACGACGAAAACCTTCAGCTTCACATTGAGTGCAATAGTTTCCACTGGATTGATACAAGCCTGAAAGTTGAGTATTTTTTTCAGGTTCAACGGCAACAATCGTTTTCAGTTCAAACGATTCAGGAACAGTATTAATTGTCAGTTTATTGTCTTCATAAACATACTGGTTTTCTAACAAGGCCTGCCCATCAAGAAAGATTTCAACAATCTCCAGATCTTCGCCATCAAGCACTAATGTTCGACTATCAGTATTTGCTTTGAGCTGTAATACCGATGTGACTAGCGTGCGATTAGGAATCAAATCAAATTGCAAATTCGCCATTGCGATTGAAAAGGCAGGAGCCTGATAGTCTTTAAGGCGTATTACTTGATTTTGCTTAGGTAATTGTGAGGCTGAACTGGCGTCTATCATGGGAAGTTTGTGAAATTATTGGTGTGAATGAATGTCTAAATCATAACTCTCTTTCCATGCCTTTGAAATTAAATATCGCTAAAGGATGTTTTTCAAGAGCTAAGCATTATGAAAAAACTACTAAGCTAATTTAATCAAAACCACTGCTGCCAAATCGGTGTGGCCGAGGACGGCAGTGCTGGGCATCGACCTAACATTGCCCAAGGTTGGTCTAAACTATGAAAATCTGAACCTGTTGAAGCAAGCAATCCATATTGTTCAGCTAGCTGCAAGCAGCGACGTTGTTGGTTAGCATCCTGCGTGGCCGTCACAACTTCTAAAGCTTTACCGCCAGCTGCGGCGAAGTTATTCACTAAGGCATCTAAGCGCGTTGCACCAATGCGATAACGCATCGGATGAGCGATAACAGCATCTCCGCCCGCTTCGATAATCGCTTGAACTGCATTTTCTAAACTGACCCAATCACCTTCAATATAAGCGCGCTTGCCTTTGCCAAGATATTTCTTAAAGGCCTTATCCATTTTATTGACTGCGCCTATTTCAACTAAGGCCCGACCTAAATGCGTTCGGGTAATCAGGCCATTTTCAGGAATTACTGAGGCTAAATAAGGTTCAACATCAAGGTCAATTTCTTTAAGTTTTTCGATCATTTTTTCAATACGTTGATGGCGTAATTGAGCATTTTTTTCTAACAAACTGAGCATACTTGGATGCTTAACATCCATATTCAAACCAACAATATGAATACTATTAGAGTTCCAACTCACAGACACCTCAACACCATCAATCATCTTGATACCATGCTCTTCGCAACGCAGGCGGGCTTCATCTAAGCCTTGAACAGAATCATGGTCGGTTAGCGCAAAAAGTTCTACCTCATTAGCAAAGGCTAAATCGACAACTTCAGTAGGTGTCAGCGTTCCATCTGAATAATGGCTGTGACAATGTAAATCAACTTTCACTAAACCGCCTCGGCTTCATAATCTTGATAAGTTTGGTAATCGTCGTCATAGATCAATGCTTCATAGCCATACAGAGGAAAATAACGCGCGCCGTCTTGGTGTAATTGACTTTCATAAACAATGAGCTCAGTTGCCTCGACTGTGATTTTATCAATGGCTGGAGGAATACTCTGATGGCCATAACGAGGAAATTTTCTCGCCAAAGTTATGTGTGGCATAAATTTACGCTTTTCAGCTTGATAACCCAAGCTTGCGGCAATGCGTTTGATGTCGTTATGCAGATTCAACAAGCTGCCATTATGATCAATCATTGCGGCCAAATGTTTCGGCGAGCTTTCAGGAAAAGGCAAAATACGAGAAACTGATATTTCTTGAGGTTCAAAATAGAGCTGCTCGTCTAAAGCTTGAGCAAAATCATCAAGCCATTGCGGCGATTGCTCTTCAAGAAACAATAGCGTTAAATGGTAATTCTGTTCAACAACCCAAGACATTCGATTGGTATCTAGCGCGGCCAAGCTTGAGGCCATTGCGCTCAAATTACTCAAGAGCGGTTCAGGAATCGGTAAGCCAACAAATGCACGCATATTATTATTCGACATAATCTACTCCTGACAGTTTCTGAAGGTTCTTTGAGTATAGAACGATTTTTATGGCGCCCACACTTTTTTTGATAATTTAACAATTTTACTATCCCACAGCTACCCAACAAACTTATCGAATAGGAATATATTGTTCACATATCATATGTGCTGCTGCTCACGTACTATAATGTAATGCTTAGTAGAGGATATGGAAGGTTAAAAATGCATAAACAACCTGATCAAAAACAACTTCAAGAAAAGCTTGCGGAACTGAAAAACCAAGAAAGGGAATTACAAGAGAGTATTAAAACCTGTGAACAGGGCAATAATTGCGATCAAGTAGAACTCATCCGCTTGAAAAAACAACTCTTGGCCTTACAAGAACAAATTAAGCAAATTAAAAGTTCATTGATCCCCAATCG
>CALKZN010000134.1 GCA_938002995.1 uncultured Arenicellaceae bacterium
AGCCTGAGCTATTGAATACTTGTATCCGAGCTATTATCGAAAAAACGCAATATTCGAATTATGAAATTATCGCAGTGTCGAATGATAGTGTGCTTGCTAGAACTGAGAGTGTTCGTCAGCAATTGAATTCAGAATTTTCTCAATGCCGTTTTATTGATCATAATATTGAATTTAACTTCTCATCTTTGGTCAACAAAGGGGTTGATGAATCACAAGGGGAATATGTGATTTTGCTCAATAATGATGTTGAAATTATGTCGCCTGATTGGGTAGAGAAATTACTCAACAAAGCGCTCATCGAAAATGTCGCAGTTGTTGGTGGATGTTTGAACTTTGCAGATGGACGTATTCAACATTTAGGGTTGCATATTGGTGATAGCCAATTGCCTGAACATACTTTCAAAGAACAGCGTCGATACGAAGTTCAACTCAGAAAGTATTTGAAAAAACCACGTTATGTGAGTGCTGTAACGGGTGCATTGTTCATGTGCTCACGAAAAACATGGGATGAATTGGATGGTTTTGAAGAACAAAGCTTTGGTGTTGCATTTAATGATGTAGACTTTTGCTTGCGAGCTATTGAAAAAAACTATCAAAATATTGTGCATCCACTTGTGGTGGGAGTGCATCATGAATCTGCTTCTCGTGGCTATGAAACCACTGTTAATAAGATGCGACGTTTTGCTGCTGAACAGGAAGCTTTTAAAGAACGCCATAAAGGTATTATTCAAACTGGCGACGCGTACTATTCAGAGTAATTAAGATTACTGATCAAGAGAAGAATATAAAATTAGAAAATCATGCGTATTCTCCCAAATAAAATCAAAAATCAGCTTTCACGTATTAAGCGTGAAGTCAGTGGGATGCGTTTGACCGAATTCAATCAAGCAAAATTTGATTCTGCAGTTGCTTGGATGAGAAAGAGCCGAGCCGGTGTTGTATTTTTAAATATTTCTTCCTTAGAAGTGTTGGCAGTTGTCAGTGTTTTGAAAAAAGTTAAAGGACTTATTCGAGGTAAGGCATATTCTGGACAACAGTTGAAAACTGATCAAGAACCTTTGACTTTGCTTCCAATAGTGCAAGCTAAGCCTAGAGTTTTGATGATTGTTGAGGCAACGATTCCTCAATGTTTGCATTACCGCGTTAAGCAAAAAGTAGAGCAACTAGAGCGTAACGATTGCTATGTTGAATGGCATGATTGGTCAGATATTCCCGCTTTGCAGCAAGCCTTGTATCAATTTGATTTGATATTGTTTTATCGTGTACCTGGCTATCAGCCAATCTTGGATTTGATGAAGCAAGCTAAAGCTTTGCGCAAGACAGTGCTATATGATATCGATGATTTAATTTTTGATCGTGAACAACTCAGTCATGCTTTTCAACAAACGACTGATCAGTTAAATGATAAAGATTTACAGGGAATTTTGGATGGGGCGGATTTATACAAAGCAGCCATCCAAATGTCTCACTATGGCATAGCATCAACGCCGGCTCTGCAAGCCGAGTTGGCGAAATTGGTGCAACTCAAGCATTGCTTTTTGTTAGCTAATGGCTTGGATCAAATGATTGAATCCCTTAATGAGGCTCCAAAAGCGAATACCCAAGATGGTAAGTTGCGAATATTTTATGGCAGCGGCACAAAAACCCATGATGCGGATTTTGCCACGATTGCAAAGCCTTTAGCTCAAGTGATGCAAGAAAATGCACATGTTGAATTGGTCTTGGCTGGTCATTTGAGTGTGCCTGTGGCATTGCAGGGTTTTTCTGAACGTATTCAACGTTTACCCGTGATGAAGTTCAAAACCTTTTTGATTTGTTTGCAACACATGGATATCGCAATTGCTCCTTTGAAATCGGGGACCTTTGCAGATTGTAAGAGTGAAATTAAATGGTTGGAAGCTGCTTGTTTTGCTGTGCCAACAGTTGTGGCAAAGACATCGCGTTATCAAGAGGTGATTAATGAAGGGGCAACTGATAAAGAAAGAACAGGCTTCATTGCTGAAACAGAACAAGAATGGCTAACAGCATTATCAACGCTAGTAAATGATTCTGATTTGCGTGAGCGTGTGGGTACGGCGGCTCAGCAAGCGGCAAAAACAAACTACGGTAGTGAAGCAATGGCAAAACAAATGCAAACATTGCTTGCAGATATCCAAGCGCGAGCGATTGACGATCAATTGATGCGGGTTTCTACTGCTAAGAAACGGGTGATGATTGCCAACGTGCTTTATCCTCCACAGGCTATTGGTGGCGCCACTACGGTGGTGACCAATTCTATCGAAGGCTTATTGAAAAAATATCCAAATGATATCGAGATAGAAGTGCTTAGTACTGAAATGAGTGACGATAGGCCATATACATTGCGTCAATATGAGCATCAAGGTGTGAAGGTTACTGTGATCCGTACGCCAATGCATGCGCAACTGGAGAGCCGTGAGTTTGATGAAAGAATTCTAGAGCTCAGTAAAGGTATTTTTTCTCAAAGCCGGCCTGATTTAATACACTTTCACAGTATGCAGCGTTTGACAGCCAGCCCTTTGCAAGCCGCATACGACTTGCAGATTCCTTATTATGTGACGGTACATGATGCTTGGTGGCTATCTGAACATCAGTTTTTATTAGATACGCAAGATGAATTAGTGAATTATCAACAAGCTAATCCTATAGTTGCTGCCAAAACGGCGACTGATACCGAACAAACCATTCTGAGAACTCATTATTTAGCAAAGCAACTTCGAGGTGCTAAGCGCATATTTGCCGTATCTGATTTTCAATCTGAACTTTATCGTAATAATGGCTTTAAGCATATTGAGACCTTAAAGAATGGGGTTTCTGAGCCAGCTATATCAGCATCAACAATACCTGCTATAAATGCTGCAGAGAAAAAAACGAATACGGAAAAACTTGTGCTGGGTTATATGGGTGGAATTTCGGCACATAAGGGCTATGATTTTTTGCGTGAAATCGTGATGAATCGCCAATTTGATAATTTACAATTCACAGTGGTTGACCTATTCAAACCTTCAACGTTTAAAGAAAGTAGTCATTGGGGAGAGTCAGCAGTCATCACTATAGGTAAACAATCATCACAGCATATTGATCAGTTTTATAAAAATATTGATGTTTTGATTGCGCCATCCATTTGGCCAGAAAGCTTTGGCTTGGTTAGCCGAGAAGCTGCACTTCATGGTGTTTGGGTTGTGGCTGCAAAGGCTGGAGGTATGGCTGAAGATGTTATTGATGGTGAGACAGGCTTTGCTTTTCCAATGCGTGATGAGGAACAGTGTGCGGCAATTTTAGATAAGCTTAACCAGCAGTGGATGCACTATAAAAATAATTTACCTGATGTTGCTCAAAGCCGAGAAAGAATTTTTTCACAAACTCAACATGTTGAGCTTTTAGCTGAGTATTACTTGGCTTGATAAAAAATAAAAACTGAGTGTTTTCGTTTGTTTAATATTTGCCGCTTTTTATATCTATTCGTGCATCAATAGGGGCGCACATCTGGTTCATTTTTTGCGCAAAAGTATCGTCGTTGTCACTTCGCCATTTGCTTGCATGTGGATGACAATGCATTTCAAAAGGCATAGATAAATCTTCGGTGCGATAGACGACTTTTTGTCCTCGAGAGACGCGGCCAACGAGCATTTTTGCGACTTGGCGTTTATGTATTAAATCTTCATGGCCTAGGCCCTGGCCAGCAATTAATATTCGAATGCCTTCTGATTCGGTATCAAAGAAATTATGAATATGGCCGGCCAGAATAGTGTCGATATTGGATTGCTTTAGGCTTTTTACAAACCATTTTTTTTCAAACACATTGCCAAAATCATGATCTTCGCCTGGTCGAGGGTCATAAAAAGGCCGGTGTGTGAATGTAACCGTGTCATCATAGACTTGCTTGTCTTTACTCAAAGCATTCATCATATCTGCGCGTTTACCACCTGACACAGGAAGAAAGCTTGCAGCCGTATCGACATTTATATACCGAACAGCTTGTAAGTTGAATGTGTGATTCAGAGGACCTATGTCCTTTAAAAACTTATCAACAATAAGACCATTATCATGGAAATCATGGTTGCCGATGGTGATGTAACAAGGCAGAGGAGCTTTGACGAACTGTTCCACGGAGGTGTCATAGTCGCTGGCTTGATAGTTGAAGTCACCTAGATGAATGAAAAACTTTGCGCCAAGCTCATGAGCACGATGGATGCACCAGCCTAGTTCTTCAGCGCCGCCAGTGTCTCCGATGGTTGCGAATTCATAAGATTCATGTTCGGGAAACTTCCATTCGATAGCAAGTGCTTCAATTTGGGCAGGAATTTCTATTACTCGGGTAATGCCAACAGTGATTTCTTGAATAGGAATCTTGCTATGCAGTATTGCTTCAGTGGAAATATTATTAATGACCAGTGTTTGAGTTTTGTCTGAACGTGCAACGATGATTTTAGGTTCAGGTGCAAATGCGCGTAGAAAAATGATATTGCTTGCATCTGCATAGGCGCTAAAAAAACGGTGGCTGTTGCTGGCAAAACAATCGATTAGTTCAAGTGCAATATCATCGGTTTTTAGCGTGTAATCTAAAGGTTGAGACTCTAGGCTTAAGCGTGGATAACGAACACCTCGCCATAGGCTATATGGAATGCCTGCTAGGCATCCTATTCCAGCAAATGCTTTGAGTAAGGTTCTGCGTTTCATGAAAACGATTTTTCGTATTTTTCTTGCGTTGAGCCTGGGTTGTTTTATCTATTTAACTGTCTTTTTATTGAGAGATTTTCAAATATCGTGAGTTTAACGTTGAAGAGGAATTGTATTTTCTTAAGTCAAATAAAAATACCACGCGATTATGTTCAAAGGTTTTTTCAGAAATAGGGCTAGTAGTCATGTGCTTAGATAAATATTCACGCGTACTGTCAATATTTTTATTGATACTAATTGCAACATAGTCAAAGTCGAAGATGCGTTTAGTGAGTAATAAATGATCTAATTCTTTCCAGTCAAAGCGTAAATCATAAATGGCAGGTTTTTTGCCAGCATAATGAAGTATCAGTGCTTCGTTGCTGTAGATATAACTATTGTCTTCAACTTGAGTAGAAAGCCATTTGCCAGCTTCTTTGATATTTATTTTATTGGTTTTCAAATCAAGGCCATCGATGGCTAGACCCAAAAATAAGACAAGCAGTACTGGGAACGTCCAACGCAAAGCGCCAATATTATTGTCTCTGCGCATAGACCATTTTGCAAAGAAGTAGTCTAAGCTAAACGGTGCTAGTAATAGGATGGTTAATGTCAGGGCCATTGTGTGGCGGCTGACTAAGAACATATTAATTAATGTAAACAGAAATAATAAAGTGAACTGAATTAAACACAGTACATAAAATAAATGTCTTGTTTCACGTTCTTGTAAGACAAGGCGTTTTTTCCAAGCATGCCAGCTAAAGAAGGCAAAGATGTAGGCGAGTCGACGCAAAGGTTCATAAATAGAAATGCAAATCACAGTGATGATAAGTACGGCAGGAGCTACTTTAAATGAGAGTTCATTAAGTAATTGTTGCCGAATGACTTTTAATTTGAATTCTAAGCTTGCTGTTAATTGATCCATTGAGCCTTGAATGACACCCAAGATTCCTGGTTGAAAGCTGTTACTTTGTTCTCCAAAAAGCCAGATGCTGATCCCAGAAAACAATACCATACTGCTAACAATAGTGACGGCTAACCAGAAGATTCGTGCATTTTTACTGTGACTTTTTGCATATAACAAATAAGTAGGAATGACGGCTAATAATGTTACGCCTTCTATACGAAACAATGTCGCTATGATCATTAAAACAAAGGCATAGACAAAGCGTCTTATTTGATCGGCCTTAACCGCAATAAATAGGTGGTAAAGCGACCAGAGATAGAATGCAAGAAAGCCTGCATCACGGATGATGAAAGAGCGATATTTGTTGAAACTAGGAAAAAATAAAATAAGTAATGCAGCAATGATTAGTGTTCGCTTGTTGCCTCCTAAGGCTTTTACGCAGGCAAGAAAGCCCAGCATAACCATTGCATGCATAGCCCCATTGATAACATAAGCTGCATTTTGAGCAGAAATGCCTAAAATGGTTTGTATGAAAGCAATGACAAGAGAATAAAATGGCCATTTGTATAGTTCAAAAGCATTCGCAAAATTGCCTTGTTTAAACTCATCGGCAGCAGATAAATAAATTAATGCGTCAGCATTTATGATTGGATCAACATAAGTGGCCCAAATGGATAAGGCTATGCTAATCAATACTGTGATTGAGATTAATAAAGGATTGTTTCGAACTAGTGTCATCATGAGGCGTTTAATTTTTTGATAGCCTAACCTTTATAGACCATGTCGGCTAGGATTATCTATCGCAACAAAGTAATTTGGATCTTCAACAACATTCACTTCAATCATATCCTGTGCAGGCTTTAGTAAACGTCGGCAATCAGCGCTTAAATGTAACAGATGTAATTTCTTACCATTACGGCTATAACGCTTGGCTAAAGAATCAATGGCTTTTAAGGCTGAGTGATCGCATACGCGAGAATTTTTAAAATCAATAATGACGTCATCATTATCTGTTTGCGGGGAAAATTGATCTAAAAAGTTTTGCACTGACCCAAAGAATAAAGGTCCTTGGACAGAATAATAATCTGAGCCATGTTGATCATGTTCCTTGGTGACTTCTACTTCTCGAGCATGTTTCCAAGCAAAAATGAGCGCAGTCATAATAACGCCAACGACAACGGCAATAGCTAAGTCGGTAAACACAGTGACAGCAGATACGGTTACAAGCACCAAGGCTTCTTCTTTAGGAATGCGTTTCATAATACGGAAACTACTCCATTCAAATGTGCCAATGACAACGATGAACATAACGCCGACTAATGCGGCAAGCGGAATACGTTCAATCAAGCCAGAAGCAAACAAAATGAAGCTCAATAAAGCCAGTGCAGCAACAATTCCTGATAAGCGACCGCGGCCACCTGAATTAATATTGATCATGCTTTGACCAATCATAGCGCAACCGCCCATGCCGCCGAAAAAGCCAGTGACGGTATTTGCAAGACCTTGACCAACACACTCGCGATTACCTTTGCCTCTCGTTTCAGTCATTTCATCAATCAACTGCAAAGTCAGCAAACTTTCGATCAAACCAATGGCAGCCAAGATGATGGAGTAAGGCAAAATGATAGAAAGTGTTTCAAAATTAAAAGGCACACTAGGAAGATGGAAGCTAGGGAAGCCTCCTGCAATTGATGCAACATCGCCTACGACTTTGGTATCTAAGCCCAGCATAATGACAATGCCAGAGATGATAATGATTGCGGCAAGTGATGAAGGGATCGCTTTAGTAAAACGAGGTAAAAAGTGAATGATAGCCATTGTTAGAGCAACTAAGCCGAGCATGAGATAAAGGTCTATACCTGTCATCCAAGCGACATCAATGACTGAGCCTTCGAAGCTAGTGCCATTTAACCAACCGGGCTGGCCGGAATCTCCAAACTGGCCTAGTTGAGCAAGGAAAATGACGATAGCTAAACCATTAACAAAGCCAAGCATCACTGATCGAGGAACCATTCGAATGAATTTTCCGAGTCTAAAAGTACCAGCTAAAATTTGTATTATTCCCATCAATACCACAGTTGCGAATAAATATTCAACGCCATGATCTTTGACCAGGCTGACCATAACAACTGCAAGAGCTCCTGTTGCCCCTGAAATCATGCCGGGTCGACCACCGGTGCATGAGGCGATCAAACCGACCATAAAAGCAGCATAAAGTCCTACTAAAGGGTCGACTCCAGCAACGAATGCAAACGCGACCGCCTCAGGCACTAATGCCAAGGCAACCGTCAGCCCAGAGAGTATTTCGTTTTTCAAACTCTGAGCAGGGTTCTTTTTTGAAAAAATTTTAAAAATCATGTTTTTAGCCGTGTCATTCGCCACTTCAAGAGGAGTGATCTCAAAAAGGTCGGTATTATAGCAATCTAATATGATGATGAATCATTTATTAGCATGGTTTTTCAGCGATATGCTCGCTATTTTGGGGGTATAATGCGCGACATCAAATACAAAACACAACAATCACCTTAACTTTTGTTTTATTAGAATCAGATGGAAATTTCAGTCGTCATCCCTTTTTTGAATGAAGAACCGAATTTGCAGCCGCTTTGTGAAGAATTAAGCGCCGCATTAGACCCTACCGGCAAAGAGTATGAACTGGTCTTTGTTGACGATGGAAGCCTTGATAAAGGTGTGGAAGTTCTTGAAAATTTACAGGCAAAAATTCCGCAAATCCGCATTGTTTCATTGCGGCGTAATTTTGGCCAAACAGCAGCGATGGCTGCGGGCTTAGATTTTTCTTCTGGCGAAGTTGTGGTGACAATTGACGCAGATAGACAAAACGATCCTGCGGATATCCCTGCAATGGTTGCCAAGCTTGAAGAAGGCTATGACCTAGTTTGCGGTTGGCGACATAAACGCCAAGATGCGGCAATTATGCGTAAATTGCCTTCTATGATCGCTAATCGGTTGATTGCTAAAACAACAGGTGTTGTTTTGAATGATTATGGCTGTACATTGAAAGCAATGACAAAAACCATTGCGAAAAAAATCACTCTCTATGGGGAAATGCATCGTTTTATTCCTGCTGTAGCTAGTGCTATTGGCGTCAAAATTGCGGAAGTTAAAGTGAATCATAGAGCTAGAGTTGCTGGTGAGTCTAAATATGGTATTTCTCGAACTTTCCGAGTGATTTTAGATTTGGTGACGGTCAAGTTTTTACTTAAGTATTCTTCTCGACCTATTCATTTTTTCGGTATGCCTGGTCTTGCATTAACAAGTGTTGGTGGCCTAGGTTTATCCTATTTAGTGTTGGGAAAATTATTTTTTGGCATGTCTATTGCTGATCGTCCTTTATTGATGTTATCAATTCTTTTATTGATTCTTGGTGTGCAATTTATTCTTTTTGGTTTGATCGGCGAGATGCAGACTAGGATTTATCACGAAAGCCAAGACAAGCCTGTGTACTATGTCAGGGAAACTATAGGCTGGTCTGAAGAAGAAATGGCAAAACAGAACCCTATTAATGGTTTTAAATTGTAATCAATTGTTTAAAGTGCACTATTGAGCAGCAAACGACATTCGACAAAAACGGAAAAACCAGCATCTCTTTCAAAGAGTAAAGCCTCGCCTGTTGAAATGCGCGGTGAGTCTATCGCTGCCGTTATTGTTAGTTACGAGCCGAACTTGAAACTTCTGCAAGCCAATATTATGGCGATTGCAGAACAAGTTGATCATATTGTCATTGTTGATAATGGCTCGAAAAATCAAGCACATTTAGTCAAATTATTAAAAAATTTGCCACTGCCTACAACAAGCCTACGATGTCTGAAAGAGAACCTAGGTATAGGCGCTGCGCATAATCACGGCATTGACTTAGCAAAAAAACAAAACAATGATTTTGTTCTTTTACTTGATCAAGATAGTCAAGCGCAAACAGGTATGGTTGATGCTTTGTATGACGCTGCGAAGCAATTAAAAAGTTCAGATGAGTTTGAAACCTTGGCTGCTTTGGGTCCAAAATATATAGGTGAGGGACGTAGTGACTCGTTTTTTGTCAAATTTGGTTATTTAAAATTTCGTCGCCAATATTGTGATGGTTGTGATCATGGCATCGTGCCAGCGGACTTTTTGATTTCTTCTGGGTCACTCATTCCAATGCAAGCTATAGATGCTATAGGTGAAATGGATGCGAGTTTATTTATTGATCATGTAGATACCGAATGGTTTTTAAGAGCTAAAGAAAAGGGTTTTCAATCCTATGGGGTATGTAAAGCTGTGATGTCGCATGGATTAGGTGAGCAAACACGAAAAGTGCGCCTATTCGGTTTTGGACGAGAACGTAATGTGCCTCAGCATAAGCCGTTTCGATATTATTATATGTTTCGAAATAGCGTTGCCTTATATAGGCGCAGTTATGTATCCAAATTATGGGTATGGAATGACTTGCAGCGTTTGTTACAAATAATGATCTTTTATGGTATTTTTTATGGCCCTAGAGTGCAAAATATTCGAATGATGTGGCGAGGTTTGCGAGATGGTTTGGCGAAAAAATCTGGAAAACTCTTGGGTTGAATCATGTCAGTAGCGACTGTTATCGTTAATTATAATGCAGGGAACTGGCTACTCAGAAGTGTCAAAAGTGCTTTGCAGGAGACTTTAGTAACGGCAGTCTACGTAGTAGATAATGCATCTAGTGATGATAGTTTAATCACGCTAAAAGAATTTATTGCCAATAATGCGGTAGCTGATGGTATTGATGTTAAAAAATTGATTATTTTGGAAAATGCTCAAAACCTTGGTTTTGGTAAAGCAAATAATCAAGCATTGCAGGCTTTATTAGAACGCGAAGAATTTGAGTATGTATTGCTACTTAACCCTGATTGTGAATTGTCTCCAAACGTATTATCTACAATGCTGCCTTACTTCCATCAGCGAGAAAATTTAGGCATGGCAAGTTGTGTTATAAATAATGTTGATGGTTCCATTCAATCAACTTGTCGGCGTAATTTCCCTACGCCATGGACTGCCTTTTTGCGTATGTCTCAATTGCAACGTATCGGTATTGGCAAGCAATATGACTTTGATATGGGAGCAAAGCCATTGCCCGACTCTTTTATAGATGTTGAGGCTATTTCTGGCGCATTTATGCTCATCAGAATGATTTCAATCAAAGAGGTTGGATTATTTGATGAGAGCTACTTTATGCATTGTGAGGATCTAGATTTGTGCAAACGTTTTGCTCAACAAGGATGGCGAGTAGGTTTTGTTCCTGAAGTGTCAGTGTTGCATGAAAAAGGTATGAGTAGTAAAACTCGGCGGATAGGGGTTTTGTGGAATTTACACCAAGGCATGCTGAGATTTTTTGATAAATTTTACCGAAACCAATACTCAATAGCGTTTCGAGCTTTGGTTCGAGTAGGTATATACATGAGTTTTCTTGGTAGGGCGGGTGTTAGTTTATTAAAAGGGCTTGTGAAATAAGATGTCTAATCCAATTCTCATTTTGGGTGCAACGAGCATAATTGGCAAACCATTGGTTACGAAATTACGTAACCGTGGTGACAAGGTGATTGAAGTGTCAAGAACAACGAGTGATGACGAGCAGCATTGTCGCTGGGATTTAACTGCTCAAAAATTAAATGAAACCCCCCTAATGAAAAATAAGGGAGATATCTCAGTATTGATACATTGCGCACCTATTTGGTTTTTGCCAAACCATTTGCCAGATTTAATTGATCTAGGGATTAAACGAATTATAGTTTTTAGTTCTACTAGTATTGACGGAAAGTCTCAATCTGTAAGCCCGCATGAGCAACACATCGTGCAACTATTGAAAGATGCGGAGTCTGAAATTTGGCAATTAACGCAAGCGCATGATATTGATGTGACGATTTTTAGACCCACAATGATTTATGGCTATGGGCAAGGGTTTAACTTGGCGTTTATTGCTAAGGTTATTCAACGTTTTGGCGTGTTTCCAATGGTTATTGGAGCTAAAGGTCTGCGTCGGCCTGTTCATGCCGATGATCTAGCCAACGCCGTTTGTCTTGCTTTGCAGAATGAAAAAAGTCATGGAAAAACTTATGTACTTTCAGGTTCACAAGTGATGACTTATGAATCTATGGTTAGGCAAATTTTCTCAGTCTTAGGTAAAAAGCCAAAAATCCTTAAGTTACCATTAGTGATCTATAGAGGACTCATAACGATGGCAAATAAAATGATGAACTTGCCGATAGATGCAGCTATGGCTGATCGGATGCAAGAGAACTTGGATTTTGACAGCAGGCCAGCACAGATTGATTTTGCTTATGCACCGGCTCAATTTTTAGCCAATGGAGTGATCGATATTTTGCCTGATGAACAAGGAAAGTATATTGATGAAGGGAAGTCATCAAAATAATGTTAAACGATATCTATACAACATTGCCATGGGTTATTTGGTTGCTAATGGCGGTATTGATTGCGCTATCTAGTGGATTACTAATTAGGGCATTAATTAAGCGATATCAACATACGGGCAGAATAGATGAACCTAATCAACGCAGCATGCACAGTGAGGCAACACCCACAGGTGCAGGAATAGTTGTCGTATTATTTCTAGGTCTTGCAAGTTTGTATATTGGTTTGCATTGGCTGAGTTTTCAGTTTCTTTCGACAATGATAATCGTTGTTGCACTGGGCATAGTCGGTTGGCTTGATGATAAAAATCATTTGTCTGTATCTTCTCGATTAATAGTATTTTTTATTTTGTCGATATTGATAGTGTTAGCGATAGGCATTGTCGATGAAATCAAATTTGGCCAACATTTTAACTGGATTATTCCATATCCTATTGCTGCAATTTTAACCGTATTTGGTTTTATATGGCTTTTGAATCTATATAACTTTATGGACGGTTTGGATGGTTTGGCTGGCATGCAAACAGTGATAGCTGCGAGTGCTTTTCTGATTTTATTTGGGAAAATTGCTTTTTTTAGCGGTGCATTTTTTGATGCATTTTTCGTCAGCTCTGGCTATGCCTTATTATGTCTTGTTCTGATTTCGGCAACTATTGGTTTTTTGATCTGGAATTGGTCTCCTGCCAAGATATTCTTAGGGGATGTTGGTAGTTTGCCAATTGGCGGGTTTTTTGCGCTTTGTACGATTGTTGCAGTCAAGCAGTTGAATGTTTCTTTGTTGAGTTGTGTGCTCATTTTGGGAGTGTTTATTTTCGATGCAAGTTACACCTTGATTGCACGATTTTGTCGAGGAGAAAAAGTCACTGAAGCACACCGTTCACATATTTATCAGCGACTTGCGAGTGCGGGTGTTGCCCATTCATCTATTGTGTTGCGGTACTCATTGATAATGTTACTATTCTCAGTTGCTGCAATTTTGTGGGAATGGCATCTAATAAATGGCCTTGTAGCTAGCGTCTTTGCTCTTATCGGTGTAATATTCATGTTGATATGGGTTAGGGTTTTAGAGAGAAAACAGCTTTAAATGTTTTTTTGCATTTCAAACACTTAGCCAAGTTTTTTACAAACAATTGTTAAAAGCAGTTTATTAAATAAAACGTGTTTAGTTCTAAGGTGTTTATAATTGTCAAACAGCTTTAAAAATCAGTTGTTAACCGCATTGTCGCGGTGGCGGGTTGTCTTCCATGACATGTTCTGGATTCCTATTGCTTGGCTGGCTGCCTATTGGCTTCGCTATAATCTAGACTCAGTCCCAGATGTCTTTCTTGAAAGCTGTCTAGCGCTACTCCCCTATGTCTTTGTTGTTCAAGCATTAGTAAACTTTGCTGTTGGTATGCACCGCGGTGAATGGCGCTTTGCTTCTATGCCTGATTTGGTGCAAATCATTAAAGCAGTTATGTTTGGTACAGCATGTGTCGCCTTTGTGGCTTTTGTTGTTACGCGCTTAAATTTTGTTCCACGCTCCGTTTTTATTTTATATGCCTTTGTTTTATTGACAGGAATGGCTGGTTCTCGACTGGCTTATCGTTATTTCAAAGATAAACATTTTTCCAAAAATGCTGGTCGTAAAGTGGTCATTTTGGGCGCGGGTGCTGCGGGTGAGCAGTTAGTTCGTGACTTAAGAAGGCATTATTCGAATGTTTATAATGTCGTTGCATTTTTAGATGATGATGATAAAAAAATAGGTCGACAAGTTCATGGCGTTCCTGTTTCAGCTTCCTGTGATGTTGTTGCCGATACCGTCGAAAAATGGGGTGTTGAACTTGCTCTGATTGCAATGCCAAGTGCTTCTGATGAAGAAATGCAGCGTTTGGTGAGTATTTGTCGTGATGCCAAAGTTGAATATAAAACACTGCCAGGCGTCCATGAATTGCTTAGCGGTAAGGTGAGCTTAACAGACTTAAGAAAGGTTAAAATTGAAGATCTCTTAGGACGCGAGCCTGTTAGTCTTGATTGGCATCGAATTAAGTCAACCTTAGCAGATTCGGTTATTTTGATCACGGGAGCAGGTGGCTCTATTGGTTCAGAATTATCTCGCCAATTAAGCGCTGTAAAACCAAAGCAACTTATTCTATTTGATCAATCTGAGTACAATCTTTATTCAATTGATTTTGAGCTTAAAGAGCGTTTCCCGGATATTGATATAAGGCCTGTGTTGGGCGATATCACAGATGAAATCGCATTGCGCTATGTTTTTGAAACATATAAGCCTCAACAAGTGTTCCATGCAGCAGCATATAAGCATGTGCCTTTATTAGAAGGCCAAGTGCGTGAAGCGGTAAAGAATAACGTTTTTGGCACAAAAAATGTTGCTGACCTAGCATTGGAATTTGATTGTGATAAGTTCGTTCTTATTTCCACCGATAAAGCAGTTAATCCAACAAGCTTGATGGGCGTATGTAAACGTTCAGCTGAGATTTACTGTCAAATGTTAGCTGCTAAATCTGAAGGGAAATTTATCACGGTTAGGTTTGGCAATGTGCTCGGTTCTGCGGGTAGTGTAGTGCCGCGTTTTCAACAGCAAATTCAAGCGGGTGGGCCAGTTACTGTGACGCATCCAGATATGACACGTTATTTCATGACGATTACTGAAGCGAGTCAGTTAATTTTAGAGGCTAGTGTTGTAGGTCATGATGGCCATATTTATGTGCTAGATATGGGTGAGCCCATTAAAATTGTTGAGCTTGCTGAACAAATGATCACTCTTTCTGGTAAACAACCTAATAAAGATATTCAAATTGAGTTTACTGGCCTACGTCCAGGTGAAAAACTTGAAGAAGAGCTGTTTCATTGTGATGAAAATGTCACAGATACTAAGCATGAAAAATTACTATTAGCACATACACGTAAAGTAAAAGAAGAGGTGGTGCTTTCTTCTCTGGAATTATTATTGGACGGTGTAAATACCAATCAAGTGGTAAAAATTGATTGTGGTCTAAATACAATAGTGCCTGAATATACGGGCGATTGTACTGCTGCCGCAGAAAGTAAGCACAAGGGAATGATTGCTTAGAATCTTTTGATCTTCTGGGAATAGATCAACATACTTTTTAATGAGTTAATATCATTGTGACAACTGCAATTATCGGTGGTTCAGGCTTTAGCCAATTAGATGCTTTTGACCTAAAACAAAAGCATAGTGTCCACACTCCTTACGGGCAAACTTCGGCTGATGTCTTAGAGGGTAATATCTTTGGCCTGGATGATAGTATTTTATTTTTACCGAGGCATGGAGATAAGCATTCCATTCAGCCACATAAGATTAATTATCGAGCGAATATATATGCACTTAAAGAATTAGGGGTGAAAAATATTATTGCTCTTGCAGCAGTAGGTGGAATTGATGTCCCTTGTGAGCCCGGAGCATTAATTGTTCCTCATCAATTAATGGATTATACCTATGGTCGTGAAATGACCTTTTTTGATGAATTTGGTGATGTTGCTCATGCTGAATTTACTGAGCCTTATTCAGCACCAATGCGTAGCGTATTTATCAATGCAGCCGAAAGAGCAGGCATTAAAATTGTTAACAGGGGAATATACGCGGTCACGCAAGGACCAAGGTTTGAAACAGCCGCTGAAATTCAACGAATTCAGCGAGATGGGGCAACTATTGTCGGTATGACGGCTATGCCTGAAGCTGTGTTAGCCCGTGAACTAGGTTTGGGTTATATGACTGCAGCATTGTCGGTTAATTATGCAGCAGGGATAGATTCGGGCGTTATCGAAGATGATGATATTCATGCCGCCTATAGCGTTGCGGCTAAAAAATGTTATGCCATATTGAAGGAATGTTTGCCAGAGATAGCAAAACTTGAATCAAACGTTCCGAGTCTTATTAAGCCTTAAAGTCTACTGACTCTCATCAAAACGCCAAAACCATTATTGTCAAAATAATGGACCTCATTGAGTTTTAATCTCCTGCGCTCCGAGAGAGAGTGACCTTCAAAGTTTAGCTTTATATCCGCTATTAATAATTGAGTAGCAAAGACTTTTATAAAGCCTGAAATACCATTACTAAAAAATTTTTTGGAAGCACTTTTACTATAAGGCGCTGATTTTTGTCCCCAAGCAGTATGAGTCAGTATTTGATATTTTCCAGAATTACGCATTTTGCTAGCGTAAGTATTCAGGTATACATTTTTACTTTGCCATGTCTTAGCGGAGTTTAATTCATCTGCAAATGTTGGTGGCCGATTTCCAGGAGTGCTTCCTTGTTGTTTGAAGACTATTACCTCGACATGATAATTTCCTCGTGCATGAGTCTCAGTGACAGATGCGATGAAAAATAAAAAAGCCAAAAAAGTTAATATACTCTGTCGCCAGACGGGTTTAAAAGTTCTTTTTTTTGTCTCGTTATTTTGTATCATTGTCGCTTTTGTATAGTCAGTTTCCTGTTATTTCTAGCAGTGGCTAATGTTATCATCGTATTGAATTTATGTGTTGTTAAATGTCGTTACTCCTAATTTTTAGCTGAAAAGAAAGAATCATGCCTGTAAGAGAAGTTTTACGTTATGGTGACCCGTTACTATTAATGAGGTCTGAAGAAGTTGAAGCGTTTGATACGGACGAATTACATTCGTTGATTAAGGATATGGAAGAAACCATGGCGGCTTATTATGGCGCAGGTTTGGCGGCCCCACAAATAGGTGAATTAAAACGTTTGGTTATTTTTGGTAGTAAAGAGATTGATGAAAACCCACGCTATCCTGACGTTGATCATGTACCTTATACAATATTGATTAACCCAGAAATTACTATTTTAGGTAATGAACTGGATGGTATGTGGGAAGGTTGTCTTAGCGTGCCAGGCATGCGTGGATTTGTGGAACGTCCGAATCATATTAAGTATTCGGGTTATGATCAATTTGGGAATTTTTTTGAACGAGAAGTGAAAGGTTTTCATGCGGTAGTGGTACAACATGAATGTGATCATTTGGATGGAATCTTGTACCCAATGAAGCTCAAGGACATGTCACTGTTTGGTTATCAAGAAGAAATTGTTGGTGCTTTAACCGATACTGAATAATTTGAAAGATCAGAAATTAGATACAAGATAATGCAAAAAAAACGCTGGATCACTACTATTATTAACAGCTGCCTGTTGAATGTCATTTTGCTAACCAACGCTCAAGCGAAAGTTGATCAAGTAAAAAACACTTCTGGTTTTTTTCCTTTTTTTGTCACCAATAACTTACCTATTTCAATTGGCTTGGGTTTACCTAAAACACTTTCCGCACATTCTTTGCAAGTGGGCGAAAAACGTTTAGATATTAATTATGGAGTTAAATCTAATGCCAATGATGCGGGTAATGAAAATAGTGAAATTTTAATCCTAGATGGTGAAACTAAAAGCATTGATTTAGGTTTGTCTTACGGTCTTACTGAACGTTGGCAAGTCGACGCGCAACTAAGCTATATAAGTCACTCTGGCGGTAACCTTGATGGTCTGATTCAAAATTGGCATGATTTTTTTAGCTTAGATGATGGCGATAGACCTTTTTTTGGTAGAGATGAGTTTCTGTATTCATACACAAGTAATGGTGAGCAAAGTCGATTAGCTGAACCCTCAGATGGTATTAGTGATATTCGCATTGGACTTGCATATGCAGTGAAACAAAATACTGTTGATAATCTGATGTTAAGGGCTGGTATTAGTTTGCCAACAGGCGATGCTGAAAAGCTGACAGGTTCAGAAAAAACTGATGTCGATTTAGGTATCTATGCGAATGGTCGAGGAGATAAGCGTTGGAAAAACCTTGGGTGGCATGCAAATGTAGGTTACTTATTTATTGGAGATGACACCGCCTTAGGGATCACTACGAAAAGTGGTTCCTGGTTTAATTCTTTTGGTGCATATTGGGGGGTAAATTCAAAATTCACTATAAAAGGACAATTAGATTCCCATGGTGTTTTATTTGAATCAAATATCAGTGAACTCAATAAAAGTGCGACAGAATTGACACTTGGATTTGCCTACCAAACGAAACGATTAGGATTATTTGAACTCTATTTTTCTGAAGACATTACGGTGAATAGAGCAGCGGACTTTTCTATAGGCTTAAGTTCACGCTTAAGGTTCTAAGCTAACAGACTAGACTGAATATTAGTCAAAAGAGCAAATCCTAAAAGCTAGATATAAAACGCTAGGCATAAAAAAACGTGGTTGCTCGCGCGAACCACGTTTTTTAAATCTTAGGATAAAGCCTTACTCTTCTTCTGAGCTAGCTTCTTTTTCGACTGGTTTTGGCGCAGGGGCTTTCACCAATTTTTCAGCAACTAAGATTGCTACTTTGTCATCGCCATTGATCATTTTGCCGTTTTTTGATTTGACAGCATAACGTCCATCACGACGTTCTAATACGCTGTACTCGGCTGTTTTTTTGATAAGTTTCATTTTGCCTTTCCTATATAAGTGTTTAATTAACTCGTTTTCACGAGGAATGCGAATGTACTGCTTGCTAGTGAACAGTGCAAGTACTTTTTATAATCGTTACAATACAGGCATGACTAATGACGGTATAAAAAAAGCAAATAGATGTTTGCACATAGGGGGCAAGTACGCGCATTCTGACTGGGAAATTTTTGATGCATTAGAAAGAGATGTTGTCGATCATGTCGGTGATGCGGCAGATTTGTCACGCTTTGCTGATGGCACTTTTCAGAAGTTATACGCGTCACATGTGTTAGAACATTTCCCTTATTTGCATCAGTTGTCACCCACGCTCACAGAGTGGTCAAGAGTCATGGCTGATGACGGTGAAATGCTAATCAGTGTTCCTGATATGGATGTGTTATGTCAGATGTTTTTGGATAAAGAAGGGCTCTCGGCAGATGAACGATTTCACGTGATGAGAATGTTATTTGGTGGACAATCAAATAAATATGATTTTCATTATGCTGGCTTAAATATGGAAATATTATCTGATTATGCACAAAAATCAGGATTGAAAATCAGTCGTCGAGTACGCCGTTTTGGGTTGTTTCCTGACCACAGTGATTACCAATTTGCGGGCAAATTTATAAGTCTAAATGTGGTTTTGGTAAAAGCTTAAGCTTGGAGTCGATACTGATTTTCTTTTAGCCAAGCATGTCGAGTTTTATACTCAGGGCAATTAGCATAAACCAAATTCCAAAACTGTTTTGAATGGTTAAAGTGTTTGGTGTGAGCAAGTTCATGGACAATCACGCTATCAATGACAGCAGCCGGAGCCATAAAAATGCGCCAATTAAAGGATAGATTACCTGTTGATGAGCAGCTGCCCCAGCGAGCTTTATAGTCTCGAACAGCAATGCTTTTATAGTTCAATTGCATGTCACTAGCGAGTGTAGGGATCTGCGATTCTAGGTATTCAAGCGCTATATT
>CALKZN010000135.1 GCA_938002995.1 uncultured Arenicellaceae bacterium
GAATAGCTCGCAGCATTTATTAGGCTAACGACTATTAACAAATGCTAGTCAATAAACTAGCAACCGAGAGAGTCTTATGAACATGAAACAACCTCAGGTTGAAACTTCTCCAAAAGTTTCAGATGAAGTCAGAAAAACCACCTGTTATATGTGTGCATGCCGTTGCGGCATAAATGTCCACATGAAAGATGGCAAAGTTGCCTATATAGAAGGCAATAAAGACCACCCTGTCAATAAAGGTGTTTTATGCGCTAAAGGCTCTGCGGGCATTCAGCAAGTCAACTCTCCTGCACGACTGACATCTCCATTACTAAGAACTGGCCCGCGTGGTTCAGGCGAGTTCAAGGAAATCAGTTGGGATGAGGCTCTAGAAAAAGCAGTTGAACTATTGAAACCTATCCGTGAAGACAATCCAGCAAAGCTGGCGTTTTTCACTGGTCGTGACCAATCACAAAGCTTCACTTCGTTCTTTGCGCAAAATTTCGGCACGCCAAACTATGCCGCACACGGCGGTTTTTGCTTGGTCAATATGGCTGCAGCAGGCATCTATACCATTGGTGGTGCTTTTTGGGAGTTTGGCTCACCTGATTGGGAACATACAAAATTATTTATGTTGTTCGGCGTTGCTGAAGATCATGATTCCAACCCTATCAAAATGGGTCTTGGCAAAATCAAAAAACGTGGTGCCAAAGTTATTGGCGTTAACCCTATTCGCTCAGGCTATAACGCTATTGCAGACGAATGGGTCGGAATCACACCAGGTACTGATGGCCTATTTATTCTTGCTCTCGTTCATGAACTATTCAAAGCGGGCAAGATTGATCTAGACTATCTAGCGAACTTAACCAACGCTCCTGTTCTATTAAATTCTGATGAAAAATCACCTGAATACGGCCTATTCTTAAAAGATGATGAAGGAAAAGCCTTAGTCATTGATCGTAAAACAGGCAAAACCGCAGCATTCGACCAACAAGGTATCGAACCCGATTTGAGCGGCCAACATGAAATTGATGGCATTGTTCATACCACCGTTTTCAAAAAAATGGCGGAGCAATACCTTGACCCAGAATATGCGCCTGAAGCTATTGCCAATCAATGTGGCATTTCAGCAGAAAAGATTAAAATCATTGCCGCTGAGTTGGCACGTGTTGCTTTTGATGAAGCTTTTGAATTACCGCAACCTTGGACTGATTTTCGTGGCAAACACCATGAAACAATGGTTGGACGCCCAGTTTCATTCCATTCCATGCGCGGTATTTCAGCGCATTCAAATGGTTTTCAAACCTGTCGCGCCTTACATATATTACAAATCGTTCTCGGTACTGTTGAGGTACCTGGCGGTTTCCGCTTCAAACCACCTTATCCAAAACCAGTTGAAGCTCACCCTGCTCCACATTCCAAAGTCACACCAAATAGCCCACTGAATGGGCCTCATTTAGGCTTTGTTCGTGGTCCAGAAGGTTTGGCCCTAGATGACGACGGCAAAGCGATACGTATTGATAAGGCTTTTACATGGGAAAACCCAATGTCCTCTCATGGAATGATGCATATGGTTATTTCAAATGCACATGCTGGCGACCCTTACCCGATTGATACATTGTTCTTATATATGGCCAATATGGCATGGAACTCATCAATGAATACCTCAGGTACCATTGAGATGTTAACTGATAAAAATGAAGATGGAACTTATAAAATTCCAAACATCATTTATTCTGACGCCTATTCCTCAGAAATGGTCGCATATTCAGATTTGGTATTACCTGACACGACTTATTTAGAACGCCATGACTGTATTTCACTATTAGATCGCCCAATTTGTGAAGCTGACGCGGTTGCTGACGCTATTCGTTGGCCTGTCATTGAACCTGATCGTAATGTTCGTGGCTTCCAATCGGTTTTACTTGATTTAGGTGCTCGTCTGCAACTTCCTGGATTCATCAATGAAGATGGTTCACAGAAATACGCAGATTATGGCGATTATATTGTCAATCACGAACGTCGCCCAGGCGTTGGTCCACTTGCCGGTTTCCGCGGTGAAAAAGGCGATTCTTACGGTCGTGGTGCCGTCAACAAAGAACAGCTGAATAAATACATTGAAAATGGCGGTTTTGCGTTAGAGCATATTGCACCAGAAGCCGCTTATTACAAGCCTTGGAATAATGCATACCAAGAATGGGCAGTTGAAAAAGGTTTCTTTGACTCACCTCAGCCGTACATCTTCCAAATTTACTCTGAAACAATGCGTAAATTCCAACTTGCTGCTGAAGGACATGGTGAACATCAGCCACCAGAACATTTGCGTGAGCAAATCAAAGAAGTTTTCGAACCTATGCCAATTTGGTATGAGCCGTTTGAAGAGCAACAAGTCGATGAAGATGAGTATCCTATTCACGCACTGACACAACGTCCAATGGCGATGTATCACAGCTGGGGCAGCCAAAATGCATGGCTTCGTCAAATTCACGGCATGAACCCTCTTTATGTTCCAACCAAACTTTGGGAAAAGCACGGCTTCACAGAAGGTGATTGGGCCAAAGTAAGCTCCGTTCACGGTGAAATCACTATTCCAGTTGCGCATATGGCAGCACTGAATGAAAGCACAGTTTGGACATGGAATGCTATTGGTAAGCGCAAAGGCGCTTGGGCACTTGATGAAGATGCTCCTGAAACAACTAAAGGTTTCCTATTAAACCATTTGATTCATGAATTATTACCAAGCAAAAGAGATGGTCAACGTTGGGCCAACTCTGACCCAATTACAGGTCAAGCAGCTTGGTTTGATTTACGCGTCAAAATGGAACGTCTTGATGCCCAAGAACAAACGCTACCTGCATTCGACGCGCAAAAATCACCCGTTGGCAAAGGCTAACAATGATTTTGCACATTTGAATAGCGAATAGACGAATAAAATAAATACGTAAAATAAAGAAAAGAGATCATCCATGACTCAATTACCACAATCAACAGCAAAAAAGCTCGGCCTGGTTATCGATTTAGATACTTGTGTGGGCTGTCATGCCTGTGTGACGTCTTGTAAAGGCTGGAACACTGAAAACTATGGCGTACCTTTAAGTGATGACGATGCTTACGGCGCGAATCCAATTGGTACCTTTTTAAACAGAGTTCACTCTTTTGAGGTTCAACCTGAAGCGACTGGCGGTTGCGGCTCATCTGCACAAACTGTCCATTTTCCGAAATCATGCTTACATTGTGACGATGCTCCTTGCGTAACTGTTTGCCCAACTGGGGCGAGTTATAAACGCCAAGAAGATGGCATTGTCTTAGTTGATGAAGACGCTTGTATGGGTTGTGGCCTATGCGCATGGGCATGTCCATATGGTGCTCGTGAACTTGATTCAGACTCTGGCGTGATGAAAAAATGTACGCTTTGTGTCGATCGAATTTATAACGAAAATCTTCCTGAAGAAGATCGTCAACCGGCCTGTGTACGAACCTGCCCTGCTGGTGCTCGTCACTTTGGTGACTTTGCTGATCCAGAAAGCAACGTTAGTAAACTCGTTGAAGAACGTGGTGGTTTTGAATTAATGCCTGAACAAGGCACAAAACCTGTGAATCGTTATTTACCGCCACGCAAAAAAGATTCATGGGATTCTGCCAACAATAATGTTTTACCATTAAATGCTATTTCTCAAGAACCAAAAGGTTTCTTAAAATGGCTTGATAGTGCTTTGGGGAAAGTCTAATGCATCCAGCTCCTTCCGTTATTATATTCACTGTTCTTACAGGTCTTGGCTTTGGCTTTATCACATGGCTCGGCATTGGTATGCCTGAGGTCATGGGTAAAAGTGCCTTTATTACTTATTTTGGTGCATTTGCCCTGTCTGTAATTGGCTTGATTTCATCAACATTCCACTTGGGCAACCCTAAGAATGCGTATAAATCATTCTCACAATGGCGTACTAGCTGGTTAAGCCGCGAAGGCTGGTTAGCTGTAGCAACATTATTGGTGACGGGTTTATTTGCTTTTTTACTTATTTTCTTCGATAAAAATTTGCAAATTTTAGGCTATATTTCATCTGTACTTGCAGTCCTTACGGTTATTGCGACCTCAATGATTTACATCCAAATCAAAGCAGTCCCTCGTTGGAGCCATCGCTCAGTCATGTTTTATTTCATCACTGTGTCTTTAGCTGGCGGCGCCATCTTAGCTGGACAACATAAACCTGCTCTAGTGCTAACTATTCTAGCTGTCATTGTACAAATTGTGACTTGGAAAATTGGTGATGGCCGATTCAAAGAATCTGGTTCAACCATGGAAACAGCTACTGGTTTAGGATCCATCGGCAAAGTTCGTTTATTTGAATCCCCTCATACGGGTGACAATTACCTATTAAAAGAAATGGCTTATGTTGTTGGACGCAGACATGCCAACAAACTTAGAGCCCTTACATTGCTGTTTATGGGTGTTATTCCTGCTGTGCTATTACTTTTATCCAATGGCAACACTGTGGCACTTGTGCTTACTGCGATATCACATTTAATTGGTGCCTTTGCTTCACGATGGTTGTTTTTTGCTGAAGCTGAGCATGTTGTTGGCCTTTACTACGGCAAACGCTAAGCTTTTTATATTAGCTTTATTAGCTGCACTCTCCTTGCCTGATCCGGCTCTCCAATATATCCCGGGAAAAGTAAGAAGAGTGCAGCTTTTTTGCGTTAAAAAAACAGCGCTAGAAGTGAAGCAAGGCAGTTAATCAGATACACTTTAAACATGGAAATTAGTCAACTGTTTATCTATCCAATCAAATCCTTGCGTGGCATCCAAGTCACTAATGCAGAACTGACGCCTTTAGGGCTTCGTTTCGACAGACATTGGATGATCATTAATGACAAAAATCAATTCGTCACTCAGAGAAAACATCCAAAAATGGTTTTGATAAAAACCAAACTAAGCGATGAATATTTACATTTGTCTGCAAATGGCATGGACGACCTTGATATTCCCTTGCAACGAGATCCATCGCAACTAGCAAACACCAGCTTGGCGACTATTTGGAATGATCAGTGCACAGTTTCCACTGAGAATGATGACGCCAACAATTGGATTACAAAAGCTCTAGACAGCAAAAAACCATTACGCATTGTAAGAATGGCAGATGATCATCAACGACCTCAATCAAACGCAGAACGCTTCGGTGAGAACAATACCACTCAATTTGCCGATGCCGTTTCTTATTTATTGTGTCATGAATCATCTCTAAACAGGTTAAACGATACTCTCATCGAGAACCAACTTGAACCTTCTGACATGGAACAATTCAGACCTAATATTGTCATCAAAAATAGTTCCGACACTAGCCTTCCCACACTCGCTGCTTTTCAAGAACATAAGGTCAAAAAATTCGCCAATAGTCACTATGGTTTCATTTCTTGTGACCCATGCCAGCGCTGCATCATGCCAACCATCAATTTACAAACAGCGATAAAACACCCTCAGCAAGAACCATATAAAACCTTAGTTCACCTCAACCCAATGCCAGACAACCCAAAAGCACCCGCTTTTGGACAAAACCTAACCTTGCTATCAAAATCGATAGGACAAACAATCTCTGTTGGTGACCAGGTTTCCTTCATTGTATAAAAAGCTTTACCCAGAACCACTCCACGACTTACTCTTTATATAACCCTCAAAACAGTTCTAAAGACTAGAAACACAATAATTGTTGACAATTTTATATCGAAAGGTATATTAACAGCTTAAATTCGCCGTTAAATGACATAAATTGTTAACAATATGAACAAAACTGCTGATATAAAATCTAGTGAATCGACAGTAAAAGAAACGCTGACTCTATCAGCTCAAGTTTTTGAGACGATAAAAAACGAAATCATTGAAGGTCGTATAGAGCAAGGCAGCAAAATTACTGAAGACGGTCTATCAAAGCAATTCGGCGTCAGTCGAGGCCCTCTTCGCGAAGCACTACGATTACTAGAAAGCGCGCGATTAATTATCAGAGTTCCTCATGCAGGCATTCGTGTGGTTACTCTTACACAAGATTTAATGCACGACATATACACGATCCGTGAAGCTTTAGAAGGCATGTCCGCCAGATTAGCGGCTGACAACATGAACTCAGAAGCGATTGCTGAGTTATGGGAATTATTAGAAACGCATCATGCGGATATCCAGAACCATGACGGAAAGGTTTACATACAAAGCGAAGGCAACTTAGACTTTCATTACAAAATTGCTGCCTCAAGCGGTAACCAATGGCTTATAGACCTTCTTGGCAGCGAGCTCTATCAATTACTCCGCATGTGCCGACGCCGATCAAGCCAAATGCCTGATCGACCGAATAAAGCATTAGAAGAACACAAACAAATTGTCCGAGCTATTGAAAATCGAGACCCAGAATTAGCAGAACTACTGATGAGACGTCATATTAGCGGCGCTTGGGAACAAGTGAAAGATTTTTTGCAGTAACCGTATTTACAATAAACAAGAACTCATTTGTGACTCACTATTAAAGTAGTCTTCTATAAACGAACCTTGAACAACAAACATTGAATATAAATAGGAAATGACATGAATCCAGGTAAAAATTTTCGCCAATCTGTTGCAGATAACAATCCCCTACAAGTTGTTGGTACGGTGAATGCATATACTGCGATCATGGCTGAAAAAACCGGCCATAAAGCACTTTACTTATCCGGCGGCGGTGTTGCCGCATGCTCTTTAGGTGTGCCTGATTTAGGCATTAGCACCCTCAATGATGTCATTGAAGATGCATCGCGCATATGTAATGCAAGTGCCCTACCATTACTAGTTGATATTGATACTGGCTGGGGTGGCGCATTTAATATCGCGCGAGCAATTCGTGATTTAGAAAAAACAGGTGTCGCTGCGGTTCATATTGAAGACCAAGTGATGCAAAAGCGTTGTGGCCATCGTCCCAACAAAACAATTGTACCTCTAGATGATATGACTGATCGTGTCAAAGCAGCCGTTGATGCAAAAACAAATGCCGATTTTGTAGTCATGGCACGAACTGATGCTTTAGCCGTTGAAGGCATGCAGTCAGCAATTGATCGTGCCATTGCCTGCGTAGAAGCTGGCGCTGATATGATTTTCCCAGAAGCTATGGTGACACTTGATCAATACAAAGAATTTGTTGAGGCTGTTGACGTACCTATCTTGGCAAATATCACTGAGTTCGGTGCAACTCCGCTGTTCTCAAGTGAAGAATTAGCATCCGTGGGAGTGCAGCTTCAGCTATATCCACTAAGTGCATTTCGGGCAATGAGCCTAGCGGCACTTAATACCTATCAAGCCATCTTAAATGATGGACACCAAAAGAATGTCATCAATAGCATGCAAACTCGCATGGAGCTTTATGACTTTCTTGGCTATCACGAATATGAGCAAAAACTAGATACTTTATTCGCTCAAGAGAAAAGTTAAACCATTGAAAATAAAACACTCAAAATACTATTTATCAAAACTTGAATAATCAAGAGACAAACCATGACTGATACACCTATCGCTTTTAAACCAAAAAAATCTGTTGCCTTGTCAGGCACACCAGCGGGAAATACAGCAGTTTGCACTGTTGGTCGCACCGGTAATGATCTACATTACCGAGGCTATGATATTTTAGATATCGCTGAGCATTGCGAATTTGAAGAAATTGCCCATTTAATCGTACATGGAAAGCTACCAAACGTTGCTGAATTAGATACCTATAAGAAAAAATTACAAGGCTTGCGTGATCTACCTGATGCCGTTAAGCGGACACTGGAACAGTTACCTGCAAAAACTCATCCAATGGACG
>CALKZN010000136.1 GCA_938002995.1 uncultured Arenicellaceae bacterium
AAAAGCCCACAGATGTGGGCTTTTTCATGTTTACATCGATTAATACTTATCGATTATTTGTATTTCTTAATTTCACCTGATTTAACACGTGCAACAAATGACGCTAACTCTTCTTTAATAACCGGCATTAAGAAGTATAAACCAATGATATTAAAGATAGACATTGCGAAAATTGCAGCATCAGAGAAGTCAATAACAGCACCAAACTTGATAGTTGCTCCTACGACTACAAATACGCAGAAGATTAGTTTGAAAATCATCTCCGGTCCTTTGCCTTCACCAAAAAGGAAAGTCCACGCTTTAAGGCCGTAATAAGACCAAGAAATCATAGTTGAGAATGCAAACATGATCACAGCGATAGCTAAAAAGTATTTGAAGAAACCAACTGATGATTCAAACGAAGCGGCCGTTAACTGAACACCTGTTAACCCTTCACCTGGGAAAGGTGCCAAGTTCAAGCCAGCAATAGTAATCACTAATGCTGTCATGGTGCAGATGACCACTGTATCGATGAAAGGCTCAAGTAAAGCAACCAAACCTTCAGTGACCGGTTCTTTTGTTTTTACTGCTGAGTGAGCAATTGCCGCAGAACCAATGCCTGCTTCATTTGAGAATGTTGCACGTTTCAAACCTTGTATCAATGCTCCGATGATGCCACCTGCTACACCAGCGCCTGTAAATGCACCGTTGAAAATTGCACCAAATGCTGTGCCGATTTGACCAAAATTAACCACAATCACAATAATAGACATACCTACATATAAGGCAGCCATCCAAGGGACAACTTTCTCAGTAACTGATGCAATTGAAGGCATACCACCAACAATGACAGAGAACACTAATGCTGCAAGTACAACGCCTGTGATAATTCCAAACTCAGAAGGTACTCCAAACGCATAGGTCAACATTGCATGTGCCTGATTTGCTTGGAACATATTTCCGCCACCAAAAGAACCTAAAATACACATTAATGCAAAACCGACTGCAAGTACTTTACCTAAACCACCAAAGCCTCGTTCAGCCATCGCATCACGCAGATAGTACATTGGTCCACCAGAGATAGCGCCTGATGGTAAAACAGTCCTATATTTAACACCCAATGTACACTCGAAGAATTTAGAAGCCATACCTAATAGGCCGCAAATGATCATCCAGAAAGTTGCTCCAGGTCCACCAATAGCCATAGCGACACCAACACCAGCGATATTACCCAAGCCAACAGTGCCTGAAAGTGCAGTTGTTAAGGCCTGAAAGTGAGAAACCTCACCATCTTCTTTGGAGTTTGGATCAGAGTATTTACCACTAACAATATCAAGGGATAGGCCGATACGTTTGAATTGAACAAAGCCAAAATAAAGAGTAAATATTGCAGCAGCAACGAATAACCAACCAACAATTAAGGGGAATTGTGCTTCACCGACGGGTACACTAGTGAAAATCAACCCAGCAAACCAACCTAAGTAGTCGTTAAAAAAAGTATCTACCGACTTGCTGATCCCTTCAACTAATGCGCTGAATGCACTTCCTTCACCTTCTTGCGCGTATGCTGTTATTGATGTAAATGTTAAAAATACCCCTAAGAGATATCGATTTAGTATTTTCATAGCGTATTACCTTTATTATTGTTTTTGTAAGGTACCCAATGATTATGGCTAAGTACTTAATGTAGCAATAATCACTGCGAAACCAAGCGAATGAATATGTAGCTGTTCAATTAAACAGTAGTCTATAAATAATAGCTTGCAAAAAACTACGCTTAAGTTGCTTATTACAGCTAATATAAATATCTTGTAGGGGCACATTGTTCTATGGGCTGACTATTACAGGATCGTAAGAAGCTTGATAGAAATTAAAGTTCAACGGGTAGAATTGTTTTATTATCAATAGCTTGATTAAGGAAATATTTACTAATGAATTATATTTTATTGTAACTATAAATATTTTCTTAAGTAATGCTATGACTATAAAGCATTACTATATTGACTAGTAATGCTTTGAGCCAGAAGGAAGATTGAAGCTTAGCTTATTATTGGCGCTAAATTTCATGCCGGGTGAATCGTATGTTAAGCCAGTCTTGGGTGGACATCAGTCTAAGTGGATATAGTGATGGCGTTAGTGATGGCGTTTGCTTTCATAACCCACCGTGGAGGCGCTTTTTGCTTGAGCAATGCGTTCTACTAGAAGAATAAATCATCGTTTGCTCAAGGCTATTGCCTGCGGTATGGTGGAGATACATTTAGCTAGGCTTATCTTTATCTTTATCTTTGTATGAGGTTGTATGAGAAAATTTGGCTCAGTTGTTTGTGTGTTGGGATACAAGGTTCAGGGCTTTGAGGTTTTAGCCTGTCGATAGTTGAATTGAATATATTTAACTAACATCAAAAATTTAGAACCAAAAATAATAAAAAATGAATAGTGATTCTGAATCTGATTTTTTGCGTTTTGCAAATGTGCAAAAAAGTTATGATCAAAAAAATCTAGTCGTAAAGGACTTTAATTTAAATATCCCTGAGGGGGAGTTTCTGACATTGCTAGGGCCTTCTGGTTCTGGGAAAACAACTGTCTTGATGATGATGGCTGGGTTTGAGAGTGTCACCTCAGGCGAGATTTTATTAAAAGGTGAGTCAATCACTCGAACAGCACCTTACAAACGTAATATAGGCATGGTGTTTCAAAATTATGCTCTATTTCCACATATGAGCATTGCCGAGAATCTGGCTTATCCTCTGAAAATTCGAAGAATACCCAAGTCAGAGATCAAAGAGCGTGTTGATCGATACTTGGAACTGATTGAACTTCAGGGTTTTGGAGGGCGGCCTCCGGGGCAGCTTTCTGGGGGGCAACGTCAACGAGTGGCGCTTGCTAGGGCTTTAATTTTTCAACCTAGTTTGGTATTGATGGATGAGCCTTTAGGCGCGCTCGATAAAAAATTGCGTGAGCAGATGCAATTAGAGATTTCCCGTTTACATAAAAAGCTTGGTTTCACAGCGATTTATGTCACGCATGATCAAACCGAAGCGCTAACTATGTCCGATCGCATTGCGGTGTTTAATAACGGTGTGGTTCAACAATGCGCAGCTCCAGAAGTGTTGTATGAACAGCCTGAAAATGCTTTTGTTGCGGAATTTATTGGTGAGAATAATTTTATATTTGGAGTGGTCAAAGAGATTCGTAGTAATGTGATCGAGATTGAAATTTCAACGGGCGAAATGGTTCGAGCGCGTAAAGTTGATGATTGCCAAATAGGCAGTATATGTAAGGTTTCAGTTCGCCCAGAGAAGCTTTTTCTGATATCTGAAGGCAGTCAAGACGGATCTTCTGACAATAATGTTATTACTGGTAAGTTGCTTTTGCGACAGTATGTAGGTGACTATATTCGATATTATTTTGAATTGCCTGATGAAAAAGAAGTCGTGGTTAAGGTGTTAAACGACCACACTGCGCCGAATATTGATCGAGGTCAAACTGCTCGATTATTGTCGAAAGAAAATGATTGTTTTGCATTTATGGCAGATTAGTCAAGAGTTTAAATAGGCCGATGCCTTTAGGTGTTGGTTTATGCGTTGAATAAAAAAATTATAAATAACTTATATAGAGGAAACTTGATATGAACAAAAAAATTATATTAGCCGCAAGTGCAGTATCTTTCATGATGCTGGCGCCATTTAAAGGCTTTGCCGCGGATAGCTTGAATGTGATTTCGTTTGGTGGTGCTTATGGTGCAGCGCAAAAGGAACATATGCTTGATCCGTATACGAAGAAAACTGGAAACAAGATTTTGTTCGAAGATTATTCAGGTGGTATCGCAGAAATAAAAGCTCAAGTAACCGCGAATAACATTCAGTGGGATGTTGTTGATATTGAAGTGATTGATTTAGAACGCGCCTGTTCTGAAGGCTTGTTGGAAGTTATACCTAGAGACATTCTTGCTGCTGGTGACGATGGAACTCCAGCCAAAGACGACTTTATTGAGTCAGCGCTTGCCAATGAGTGCGGTGTCGGTAACATCGTTTGGACGATTGTTTATGCATATAATGAAAAAACGGTTGGTTCGAATTTGCCAGCAACGATGGCTGACTTCTTTGATACGAAAAAAATCCCAGGCAAACGTGCCATGCGTAAACGCCCACAAGTTAACCTTGAATGGGCATTGATAGCAGATGGTGTTGCTCGTGCAGATGTTTATAAAGTCTTAGCGACAGATGAAGGTTTGGCACGTGCTTTTGCGAAGCTAGATACTATTAAAGGCGATATCGTTTGGTTTGATTCTTGGTCACAAGTTCCGCAGTTGTTAAATGACGGTGGTGCAGTATTGGCTCAATCAGCAAATGGACGTATTTTTGATGCGATCAAAAAAGAGAACAAGCCATTTAAAATGATTTGGGACGCGCATGTTTACGACTTAGATGTTTGGGCAGTTGTTAAAGGGTCAAAAAAGAAGGAACTAGCATTTGACTTTATTTCTTTTGCAACAGGTACTAAGCCTCTTTCAGGTATGCCAGATGTTGCTTATGGACCTACTCGTAAGTCTTCAATGAAACTAGTTGACCCAAAAGTGATTCCTGATTTACCGACTTCTCATTTGGAGAAGGGCGTTAAGGCAGACGGCATCTTTTGGGCAGATTATGGCGAAACCTTAGGTGAGAAGTTCAACGAATGGCTTCTTAAGTAAGAGGAATTACCTACGTCACCTTGGTTTGGATACGTCCAAACCAAGGTGACGTTTAAGGTTTTTAGAATTTAAAAGTCCAGATTTGTTTTCATTGAATACCCTCATGGTAATGAACCACACAGAATGAGTGATAGCTCAGTTAATAAGGCTAACGCAGTTAACAATGATGCAGACGCAATGTCGGCTCAAGGTTATGCGCTCAGTAAAAAAGAAATGGGGTTTGCTCGTCGTGAAATTAGGCGTCATAAACTCTTGGCTTTTTCCTTGGTTGTTCCATTATTGCTTTTTCTAGCATTTGCATTTATTGCGCCTATAGGGTCAATGCTTCATCAAGGGTTTTATAATCCAGTAGTCAATGATTTAGTTCCAGAAACGCTATCTACTCTGAAAGAATGGGATGGTAAGGCTCAACCGAACGACATTGTTTTGAATGCGATGGCCAAAGACTTGAAGCGTCTTGCTTTAACTCGGGATTCGGGCAAGTTTTCTGCTGAAATCAATCGCTATCTTCCGGGCTCATCCAGTGTGATTAAATCCAGTGCGCGTAAGCTCAAACGTGCTGAAGATGCCGATCTAGCAGATAACGGAGCTCAATTATTATTGGCTGCTAATGATGCTTGGAGTAAGCCTAAGATATGGCGTTCCATACAGCAAGCTGGAAATATTTATACCGATCGAAACTATTTGACGGCGCTTGACCTTGAACGTAACCAAAGCGGTGAAATCATCGTTCGTGAATCAGCGCAGGTGTATATGAAGTTATACACTAAGACTTTGAAACTAGCGTTGATCATAACCTTGTTATGTTTATTGTTTGGATATCCATTGGCCTATTACTTGGCGAATGCTCCTTCTAAAAAGGCTAATTTATTGATGATTTTAGTGATGTTGCCTTTTTGGACATCTCTGTTGGTACGCACCACCGCTTGGATTGCCTTGCTGCAAACCAATGGTGTAATCAATACCTTATTACTGAGTGTGGGTATTATCTCAGAACCGCTTGAACTGCTGTATACCGAGTTTTCAACCATTGTTGCTATGACTCATATATTGTTGCCATTTATGATTTTGCCGCTATATAGCGTGATGAAAGGCGTTGACCCAAGTTATTTTCGTGCGGCGATGTCTATGGGCGCGCGGCCAATTGGTGCTTTCATTCAGGTGTATTTTCCGGCCACCTTGCCAGGATTGTCTGCTGGCGCATTGTTGGTGTTTATTATTTCTGTAGGTTACTACATTACTCCAGCATTAGTCGGTGGTACCGATGGTCAGATGATCTCAAACATTATCGCTTTTCATATGCAACAATCTAATAACTGGAGCTTAGCTGCGGCATTGGGTTCCTTGTTGCTGGTATTAATTCTAGCCTTATATTGGACTTACGATAAGTTCATTGGCGCCAGCAATATCAAATTAGGGTAATGGATCATGACTCAATTGCCTTCATATTATAAATTTTGGC
This sequence comes from uncultured Arenicellaceae bacterium, assembly GCA_938002995.1. Classification (GTDB taxonomy): domain Bacteria; phylum Pseudomonadota; class Gammaproteobacteria; order Arenicellales; family Arenicellaceae; genus CALKZN01. The sequence continues at coordinate 6,135 of CALKZN010000136.1, forward strand.
ATAAACTAGGTCATTACTCTCTCAAGTTTGGCGCTTGGTCAGTTTTGTTTTTTCTCATATTGCCGATCCTAGTGATTATCCCTTTGTCGTTTAATGCAGAACCATTCTTTAGTTTTACTCGAGGCATGGTTACGTTGGATCCTGATTCGTATTCATTGCGCTGGTACAACAATATTGTCACCAACGATAACTGGCTTTTAGCGGTTAAAAACAGTTTTATCATAGGCATTTTTTCAACGATTATTGCGACGATTCTAGGGACTCTGGCTGCTGTCGGCTTATCCAGTCAATACATGCCATTCAAACGTGTGATCATGTTGATAATACTGTCGCCAATGATTGTTCCTTTGATCATAGTCGCGGCTGGCATGTTTTTTTTCTATACCAAATTCAATCTGGCAGGGAGTTTTGCAGGTTTGGTCATTGCACATAGTGCGCTGGGAATTCCATTTGTCATCATCACAATCACCGCCACCCTAAGTGGTTTTGATCGAACCCTGTATTTTGCAGGCCTTAGTTCAGGCGCGTCGCCAGTGAGGTCGTTTGTCGATATAGTCGTTCCTATTATTCGCCCAGGTGTTATTTCTGGAGCTATGTTTGCCTTCATCACTTCCTTTGATGAAGTAGTAGTCGTTCTGTTTTTGGCGGGACCAGGGCAGAGAACTATTCCTAGACAGATGTTTTCTGGCCTAAGAGAGCAAATTAACCCAACTATTTTGGCAGTAGCGACCTTATTGATTGCGATATCAGTCATATTCCTAGTCACTTTGGAAGTTCTTAGGCAGCGTTCCAATCGTTTGAGGGGTTTAGAAGGTCATAATTAAGGATGAACTTTTAAAGGGTTAGTTTTTAAAGCGGATGTCGCAAACAAAAATCATTCACTTCTTGAGTCAACCAATCGCTAAATAACTTTATTTTTGGGTATTCGAAGTAATGTTCTGGTGCGCAAAGGTAGTATTGAGGTTCTAGTTCAACAACTTCATCGAATAGTTTTACTAGTTGATTTTGCTCTATGGCCTCTGCGACTAAGCTGTGTCGGACCATGGCGACGCCTTGTGCACTTAAGGCCGAATCAATGACATAGTGAGAGCCGTCATAACGGTCGCGATTTGAGCTTGTGTCATCAGTTTCAATGTGTGTTTTTTCGATAGATTTTTTCTCTAGCCAATAATCCCAAGAAAGGTTGCTTTTGGTGTCTTCCAGTAAGCGTTGTTTTTTTAGGTCTTTGATCGTCTTAATGTTGTGTTCCTTTAAATATAGGGGGTGACAGGCTGGATAAATATAATCCTTCATTAAGAATTTATTTTTTAAACCTTTATATTCGCCAATGCTAAAACGTATTGCGAGGTCGATACCTTCGCCAAATGTTTCGATCTTGTCAGTCATACTCAAATTGATGTTGATGTCAGGATGTTGTTTGTAAAAACGGGCAAGTCGAGGTATCAACCATCTAGAGGCAAAACTAGGGAAGACTGATAACCTGATTGTATTTGGCTCGTTGTCTGAAATAACGCCATCAATGCCTTTGTCTATAGAGTCAAAGGCGATTTTCAAATGTGGTAGCAGCTTTGAGCCTTCGAGAGTTAAGCTTAAAAAACGATGGTGCCGATGAAATAGAGCCACTCCTAAAGCCTCTTCCAATGAACGGATTTGTTGACTAATTGCAGCTTGAGTGACGAATAAGCTTTCAGATGCCTTTTTGATGCTTAGGTAATGAGCGGTGACTGAAAAGTAATGTATTGATTTGAGGTGATTGTAATATTTCACTTTAGATTATCTTAACTATATTAAAGAATTTACCGTTTGAGTAGAACACCGATCATATCGATAATCAACCTTGAATTAATCATTTATACTATTAAAAAGGTGAATATCATGGAAAATAACCAACTTTGTCAAAATATTTATGTCGCTAATCATTCAAGTATTGATAGTAAAATAATAAATAATATCTTAACTAAATTTGAACTGTATGTGCGTCGTTATAATACTCGTAAGCAACTGAAAAAATTATCGATTGAACAGCTTTGTGATATTGGTATCAGCGCTGAACAAGTGTTAAAAGAGGTTCAGAAGCCTTTTTGGAAATAATTAAAACTGGATTAAGTAAGCGAAAAATAGCTAAAAAAGAGGGCAATATTGTTATTGTCTGCATTAGAAATGAAAATTTATCTAAACGTTTTAAAACTTTTTATTTAAAAAGGAGAAATATTATGAGTAAAAATCCAATAGGTTGGTTTGAAATTTATGTCATGGACTTGGTAAGAGCCAAACAATTTTATGAATCGGTTCTAGGTGTAAAGCTTGATATTTTGCCTGTTCCAGATGATTCTAATATTGAGATGTTGGCATTTCCATCTAACATGGAAGAATATGGTGCTACTGGCGCATTGGTTAAAATGGAGGGTGCTCCTTCTGGTGGAAATAGCACACTTATTTATTTTAACTGCGGTGATTGTTCAGTAGAAGAATCCCGTGTTGTAGCTAATGGTGGTCAAATAACACAAACAAAGATGTCAATTGGTGAGTATGGTTTTTGTACTATGGCAATTGATACCGAAGGCAATATGTTTGGATTGCATTCTCAGAAATAATTAAACCTTAGTCCGATAAGTAAATAAAATAGGTAAACAATGGAAATAAAAGCTAAGAAAGCACTTGTATTTGGTGGTACGTCAGGAATCGGTTTGTCAACGGTAGAAAAGCTATCTGATTTAGGCGCTGAAGTTATTGCTATTGGGCGAAGCCTAGAGAAAGTCACAGCATTGCCCTCGAATGTCGTCTTCAAACAATGCGATGTGCTTGATAGGCAAGCATTGCAAGCGCTGTTTTTAGAGTGTGGACCAATCGAAATTTTGATCAGTGCTGCAACCGGTGGAGGGCGTGCTATTGGTTCATTCGCTGAAATGGATATGGATGCTTACCAAGCTTCGTTTGCTAAACTCTGGGGTTATTCCAACGTGGTTCGCTATGGTTTAGATCAGCTCTCCGAATCAGGAGCGATAGTGTTGGTCAGTGGTTCTCCGGCACGAAATTGCAACCCTGGCCAAATCGCACTTTCATCAGTCGGTGGCGCGGTTGAAGCCTTTGTTAGAGGTGTCGCCAAAGAAATTAAGCCGAAACGGATCAATACCGTATCGCCTGGGGTGATTGATACTCCTATGGTTGCAATTGAAGGTGAAGCGCGCGATGCGCATTATCAAAAAATCACCGCTAAGAATTTAATACCAAGAGCAGGTGAATCAGAAGAGGTTGCTCAAGGGATTATCTTTGCTATACAGAACGACTTTGTTACCGGTACGACAATTGATGTGGATGGTGGATTGCTGCTAGCGTAAATTCCTATTCTTTACGCTAGCCCTTTGCTTGCTTGGTATTCGTCGTAGGTGCCGCCAAAGACAATCATTTTTTTGTCTTTGATTTCTAAGATTTGGTTGGCAAGTGTTGAAACAAACTCACGATCATGACTGACAAAAATCAAGGTACCTTCGTATAGCTTTAATGCGTTGTTTAACGCTTCGATGGCTTCCATGTCCATATGGTTAGTTGGCTCATCTAAAATCAACACATTGGTGTCTTGCATCATTAGCTTACCAAATAACAGGCGATTTTTCTCACCACCTGAACACACTTTAGCTTTCTTATTGAAGTCGTCTTCAGTAAATAACAATCGTCCGAGCAAACTACGAACTTTAAGATCGTCGTAGCTGGCAGTGCGCCACTTCGACATCCAATCAAAGATCGTCATATCGTTATTAAAGTCTTGCGTATTATCTTGTGGGCAGTAACCAACCGCTGCATTTTCTGACCATTTATAGCTGCCACTGTTTGGTGTGAGTTGATTGATTAAACAACGTAACAGAGTCGTTTTGCCCGTACCGTTTTCGCCTAACACCGCCAAGCGTGCTCCTGCAGCCAGGATGAAGTTATCACTGGTGAACAATGTTTCTCCATTGTAACCATGCGACAGATTTTCTAATTCCACGGCATTACGGTGTAATTTTTTATGCTGCGTAAATGCAAGTTTCGGTGTCATTCTGCTAGAAGACTTAACCTCATCTAGCTTGATTTTATCTAGTTTCTTAGCGCGTGAACTTGCTTGTTTTGCTTTCGATGCATTTGCGCCAAAACGATTGACGAAGTCTTGTAGTTCGTCAATTTCAGCGCTCTTTTTGGTATTGCCTGCAAGTAGTTGTTCACGTATCAGGCTCGATGCGGCAAGGAAGTACTCATAGTTGCCTGGGTAGATTCTTAGCTCACCATAGTCTATATCAGCCATGTGTGTGCAGACGGTGTTCAAAAAGTGCCTATCGTGCGAGATGATAACCATAGTGCAAGTGCGTTTATTCAGCTCAATAGTCAACCAGTTGATAGTGTCGATGTCCAAGTTGTTGGTTGGTTCATCGAGCAATAAAATATCTGGATTAGCGAACAAAGCTTGAGCAAGTAACACACGAAGCTTGCGGCCTGGAGCAACGCCACTCATTAAACCAAAATGTAGTTCTTCTTCGATACCAGCATTGAGCAAAATATCACCAGCTCGACTTTCCGCAGTGTAGCCATCCATATCAGCAAACTCAGCTTCAAGATTGCCTACTTTCATGCCATCTTCTTCAGACATTTCAGGCAAACTATAAATACGGTCACGCTCGCATTTTATTTTCCACAGTTCTTTGTCTCCCATGATCACGGCATCAATCACACTGTATTGTTCAAACGCGAATTGATCCTGGCTCAAGGTTCCCAGCTTGTCACCGGGAGTAATCGAAACATTGCCTGAAGTTGGCTCCAGATCACCACTCATGATCTTCATGAGCGTTGATTTGCCACAACCATTAGCACCAATCAAGCCATAGCGATTGCCATTGTCAAATTTAGCCGAAATATTTTCAAATAATGGCTCTGAGCCAAATTGTGTGGTGATGTTTGCAAGGGAGATCAAAAAGGAGTCCTGATGGTGAAATCGGCGGTTTGAGAATCAAGGCGCGGAGTCTACAGACTAATTGTTTTTGAGTATACTGTTCGAGCTGTATTGATTACTTAAACACTGAAAAATACCTTATAGTCAATCAACTAAATTCAACTTCAGGAACTATTGCCAATGAACATGAACGACGAAGTTCGAAAATACCTTGTTAACTTTTTGAATAAAGTACTAGATCAAAGCTATACAAGAAATGAATGGGAGAACTTTTCATACAATGTTTATCAAAATAATGAGCTAGAGAAAGCTAGAAAAAAAGCTATTAATATAATTTCTAAAAACTTAGAGCCCAACGGTTTTAAAATGAAAGCAATGAGTCAAGAAACTAAAGATTCAATTCAAGAATTAATAAATGGATTTGATTAAAGTTGATTTTAAATAAGCCTGGAATGTATTTAAAACGGACCATTAAAGTCAATGCTAGATATTTTATTTTTTAACAGATAATTATGAAAGTAATCATTATTGGTGGCGGTGTCATAGGAGTTACAAGTGCTTATTACTTAGGAAAGCTCGGATATCAAGTCATTGTGATTGATAAAGAAGAGAAACTAGGTATGGCTACTACTTTTGCGAATGGTGGGCAGTTATCATATTCGCATGTAGATCCATTGGCTAATTCGAGTATATTTTCCAAGTTACCAAAGTTGGTTTTAGGCATGGATCCTGCCTTTCGCATGAAACTATCGATTCAGCCTGATTTTATCAAGTGGCTTGCTTTGTTCTTACGGAATTGTACTCATAGCAAGGACTGTTTTAATACTGAAAATTTGTTGCGCTTGTCGTTGTTTTCTCAGCAACAACTGCTTGAATTACAGCAGCAACTTGAGATGAATTTCGACTATCGAAAAAATGGTAAGTTAATTTGTTATTCGCATTCAGATGACAAGCGAACGATAGTGAAGAAATTAAATTTCAAACGCCAGTTAGGAGTCGATCAAAAACTATTATCTCGATCTGAATGTATTGAACTCGAGCCAAGTTCAGCCTCAATGCCTGATTTGTCTTTTGGCGTGTTTGCTGAGATGGATGAAGCAGGCGATGCATTGCAATTCACTCAAACATTAGCTAATTTTTGTGAAAAAGAATTTGGTGCTGAATTTTTACTAGGAAAACCTGTTGAAGAGTTAATAGCTTCTGAGGGTAAAATTGCAGCTGTTAGAGTTGGCGACGAATGTATTGAAGCTAACGCATTTGTGGTTGCTGCAGGGAGCTATAGCAAGATGCTTTGTAAACCACTCAATATTAATCTCCCTATTTGCTCTCTGAAAGGTTATAGCATCACAGTCCCTGCAACGCCGGCAGCTCCTGATATCAGTTTGACTGATATGAAAAATAAAATGGTCTATTGCCGTTTAGGTGATCGGTTACGAATTGCAGGTATTGCTGAATTGGGTAATAACTCGTTGGCAGTTTCACCTAAATATATCGAAGCTTTACTAGCAATGGCTCAGCGTACGCTTCCAGACGCAGGTGATTATACTCAGCTATTAGATACTTGGTCTGGTTTGAGGCCATCAACACCGGATAGCGCACCAATTATTGGTGAAACACCTATCTCTAACTTATTCTGCAATACTGGACATGGAATGTTTGGATGGACTCTTGCTTGTGGTAGTGGAGCTTTGCTGGGAGATGTTATTAGTGGCAAGCAACCGAGAAGCTCGTTGATTGGATTAGGTAGCTCACGTTTTTAATATCAATAACTATGAAATAAGGTGTCAAGACATGCCTTTTTCTAATGTTCGATAAGAGCAACTAAGTGACGTTATAGAGTTTGTTCTAACTCTTAATTTTATTGGTCAATCACTAAATCGTTTCCTATTTTATAGGTTTCTGTAAATCTATTTAAACCATGACGTCCGCCGTTGACGAGGCGACGTGCTTCTGACAAATTGTTTAATAAAAGCGCATTTTTGATTCTTTGTTCTTTGTCTTTTAAAAATACGGCTAATAGGTTTGCTGCATTTTCAGGTTCATTTGCAAGTTCCGGTTTTTGTAATAATTTTTTACCTAGACCGATTTTTTGGCCATATCGTTCATAGTTAAAACGGCCTGTTAATTGTATAAAACCACGGCCTTTATATTTAGCGCCATGACCTTTTCTTTTGTTGCCTATATCTGAACGGTAGTCATACAAATCAAAAGGGTGTCCGCCGGGAGAGGTGTTGTACTTTGATAGGCCTTCGCTGATGGGTTTGAAACTTTCGGTTTCAGCGCGAATGGTCGACAACGCCATTAGCACCATTGGTTTGTCTGTTAATTCATGTGCAACCAAGCCATCTAAAACAAAAGGTAAGTTCAACTTAATATTATCCACTTGAGTGTTTGGAAACATGTAAGAGACGGTTATTGTTGTAAATTGCGGTAACGATGAATGAATGAAGACTTCATCAACTAATTCTAAAGCGTGTGCTGTTTTAGGGCCAACAATGCCATCAGGCAATAAGCTTCGTGACTTTTGAAAATTGACAACTGCCGCATGTGTGGCGGGACCAAAATGACCATCAATTTCGCCTGGACTAAAATGCGCATCGCGTAGTTTTCTTTGAAGTGACTTTACATCGTCTTGTGAATTTTTTTCTCTTCCCAGCTTAAGTATGTCCATCTTAATATCCTCATATAAGGCAGTATGTTTTTCCATTATGCATACAGAAATTAAGAGGATATTTAATTATTAACGAGGCTTTAATTACAAATGGTTTGGGTTTTAAGAGTTACTAAGGTTAGCGTGAAATTATTTTGTATCTAACCCTAATAATTTATCAATTTTTAGTCTTAAGTAACTGCTTGTAAATTCACTTTTTCGTTGTTGAGAAAAATCGTTTTATTGAATAGTTTCAGGTCAAGAGGGTTGGGCAAGCGGACATCAGCAATATTGGGTAATAATTTTGTAGTTGGATCATATGAACGATCGATTTGCGATAACATAATGATAATTAATCCTGTTGTTTCCGCGAAAGTTTTCAAGGTCGATATCTGTGTATTGAGAATGGGTTTTTCACGATTTTGATCCAAGAGTTGCAGGTAATCGATCACCACAATTGTGCCGCTAGTAGCAGTTTTTAATTTCTTAATTATGTAATCAGCAGAAATTTCATTTGAAGTGTCAAATGTGAGTATTTCGTTATTCTCATTGATATCCACGCCCAGCGCCGTAAATCGTTCAATGACTTCTTTTTTTGTATATTCTAGGGAATAGAATTTAGCGTGATTCCCCGTTTTGATAGATTCAATAATAAGTTCAAAACCCATAAGTGTTTTCCCATGGCCAGGGCGTGCGCCTAACAACACTAAATCTTTGGGTTTAAGATTTGCTAATATTTCGGCCGCAAGGCCACGTTTGGCATACATTGCAGCGAGTAGACTCCAGCTTTTTATGCCTTCTTGCTTGGCGATGGTGTTTAAAGCTTGGTTAAGTGGAATATTTTTTTCGCGAGATAACTGCTTTGCTTGTCGCTTAAGTTGATAAATCGGTGTAGATAGTTTCATTTGAGAACCTCCTATTACGAGCGGTCATTACAATCCCTCCTTATGCAGATACTCGAACAGTTAGTTCAATAAAACTATGGCTCTACATGTCGTTTGTTTTCCCTCTGGAGGGGGGAGGCACGAGCAATGCCTGTAATTAAATATTAAGGCTTCATTTACGAAAAATCAATTGAAAAATAATTAAAACCCGCTTCGATCCTTAATGCTTTAGGAATTTACGAATGGCTTGTATATACTCGAAATTGTACTTTGCGATAAAAGAAATGTAGTTGAATAATTTAAAAATGAATAAATATAGCTTTCTCGATGACTATAGTGAAGGATGTCATCCAGACATTTTAAAGACGCTAGCTGACACCAATATGACTCAGCAGACGGCCTATGGTGGTGATGAATATTCAGAGCGAGCAAGAGGATTAATTCGCCAGCATTTAGGTAATGACACAACTCCCATTTATTTTGTGTCGGGCGGCACGCTTAGCAATATCATTGGTATTTCGAGCGTGCTTAAGTCGCACGAAGCGATTATTTCTGCCAACAGCGGGCATATTGTGCTTCATGAAACCGGCGCTATTGAAGCGACAGGTCATAAAATTATTCAAGTACCTTCTGCTGACGGTAAGTTAACTCCGGATGGTGTCCAGAGTGCCTTAGATAGCAATGCACATTTCCCACACATGGCTAAACCTCGCTTAGTCTATATCTCTAATGCTACCGAAGCAGGGACGATTTATTCAAAAGAGGAATTAAGCTCACTCTCCAAGATATGCAAGAAAAACAACCTTTTACTGCTGCTAGATGGCGCTCGATTGTGTACTGCATTGGCGGCAGATAATAATGATCTGACGTTGAAGGATGTCTGCGAATTCACAGATATATTTTGGATTGGTGGTACCAAAGCAGGTGCCTTGATTGGCGAGGCGATTGTTATTCCTAATCAGGATTTAGCGGAAGACTTTGCATTTCATATCAAACAACGCGGCGGACTGCTTGCCAAAGGTCGTTTGCTAGGGATTCAATTCCTTTGCTTATTTGAAAATAAGCTGTTCATGGAGCTAGCAAAATACTCAAATGCTATGGCGAATAAACTCTCATCAGCTATTGTCGACTGCGGCTATTCATTAGCTGCAAAGACTGATAGTAATCAAGTATTTCCAATTCTTCCTAATACTTTGATCGAAAAACTCCAACAAAGTTTTGATTTTTATCTTTGGGAGAAAGTTGATAACCAACATTCAACGATTAGGCTTGTCACCTCTTGGGCAACGGATGAAGTGCAGGTTGATTCCTTTATAGGAATTGTTAAAGAAATATAAGCAGCTAAATAAGGTATAGGTTTGCCTTGTACATGCAAATGAAATCTTGCATGTAATTCAACTTTGTTCCTCATTTACGTGTATTGTGGTTTGGCGCCAAGGTAAGTGTTAGTAATTTTAATGTTCTTCTTATTGAAATTAACCAGCGGCAACTCTCAAATATCACTGTTATGACTAGCTTAAGTGGGCATAGCACTTAAGTTTGTACCCCACACATTTTTGCAAAATTCGTTTGCCGGAATGCTTACGACAGAGCAAAGCATTAAAGAAGCAGGCCTATTAACGAAATTATCGTTCGTTCATGAGTCAAGTCCATTACATTTAATTACAAGGAAACGACGATATGAATACATTAAGAGTAGGGGTCATTGGTACTTCAAGAAAAGAAGATGAGCGACGCTATCCAATTCATCCAGAACACTTGTCGCGTATCCCTGAAGCACTTCGCCGTCAGTTAATATTTGAAGAAGGTTACGGCGAACCTTTTGGTATCACAGACGCTGAAATTGCAGATCAAACAGGTGGAATTGCTTCACGCCATGCATTATTAGCTGATATTGGTTCAGTCATTATTGCCAAACCTGTATTAGCTGATTTAGAGGAGCTTCGCGAAGGCGGAACGCTCTGGGGTTATGTGCATTGTGTTCAGCAACGAGATATCACTCAAGCGGCTCTAGATCGCAAGCAGACGTTGATTGCGTTTGAGGATATGTTTGTTTGGTCTCCAAGCGGGCAGATTGGCCGCCATACGTTTTATAAAAATAACGAAATGGCGGGTTATTGCGCGGTGATACATGCCTTGCGATTAAAAGGTATTGATGGCCATTATGGTAATCAACGCAAAACTATTATTTTCGGTTTTGGTGCTGTCAGCCGTGGTGCGATATATGCTTTAAAGGCGCATGGTTTTAGAGATATCACTATCTGTATTCAGCGTCCAGATCATGAAGTGCGTGAAGAAGTGCTTGATTGTAACTATGTCAGAATTCAATCTGGCAACGAGGATCAAGCGCGCATGATGGTGGTGGAGCATGATGGAGCTTCACGACCGTTGACCGAATTGATTAGTGAGGCCGATATCATCATCAATGGAACCTTCCAAGATACAAAAAAACCTACCGACTTTATTCTTCAAGAAGAAAGCGCATGTCTCAAACGCAATAGCTTGATTATTGATGTCAGTTGCGACGAGGGTATGGGATTCTTTTTTGCCAAGCCAACCACATTCAAGAACCCAATGTTTAAATATGAATCCACAGACTATTACGCTGTAGATCATACGCCTAGCTACTTTTGGGAAAGTGCAACACGTTCAATTTCTGCTGCGTTAATTGTTTATTTGCCAGTCGTGTTAGCCGGTCGCGATAGTTGGCAGATAAATGAGACTATCCGACAGGCGATCAATATTGACGATGGCGTGATTCAAAATACCTCTATTTTGTCGTTTCAAAATCGTGATGTAGACTATCCGCATGTATACTTAACTCCTACTGATAATGTTATCCCGAACGTTGGTTAGTAATATTAGCTGAGAATAACTTAGGAGAAAACTGTGTCGGAACTGAACAGAATAGCACTACTTATAGACTGTGATAACGTCAGTCATAGTTCAATAGAAGGTGTGATCGAAGAACTATCCAAATTCGGAAAAGTTAACGTCAGACATGCCCATGGAGATTGGAATAGCCAATCTCTATCCGGGTGGATTGATAAATTACATCCGCATGCAATCCGACCAATGCAACAGTTTGCTTATACCAAAGGTAAGAATGCGACTGATTCTGCGATGATTATTGATGCAATGGATCTTCTTTACGGTAAAACGGTTGATGCATTTGCCCTCATGACCAGCGATAGTGACTTTACACCTCTGGTGATGCGATTATTAGAGAGTGGTCTTCCTGTCTATGGATTTGGAGAAAAGAAAACACCTGAGCCGTTCGTACATGCCTGTTCAACGTTTATTTATACCGAAAATTTATCAAAAGAAAAACCAGATAAAGAAAGCAGCAAACCATCTCGATCAGCAAAAATGGGGAAAGCAAAGCTCAGACAAGATGCAAAACTACTGAATTTATTGCGCACAGCTGTCGAACAAACATCAGAAGATGATGACTGGGCTCTTATGAGTAAAGTAGGGAAATACATATCAAATAACAGCTCATTTTCACCAGTAAATTATGGCTATAACAAGCTGGGTGATTTGATACGAGCCACCGAATTATTTGAAACTGAAATGAGAAATGAAGGAAAATCTCTCTATATTAAAGACGCGCGAAAATAAGACCTAAGTCTTTGTTTTAAATGTTCATGACTAAGCCAGTTTTACACATTGTAAGTTCTTTAACTTTTCTCTTGTTATTGGTCGTCGTCGTATCTTTTATTAACTTCGGCAATACTTCGAGCTTAATGCTGATTTTGTTAAGTGCAACAATTGGTCCGTTTATGGGGTTGGATTACCCATTTTCCACGACCTTTAAAGCTGCGTATATTTTGGGTTTATTACTTTGCGGTATTGGTTTTCTCTATGGTGTTAAATCACGCAAACATATTTTCGGCCAATGTATTGCGGTTGCAAGCACTGTGGGGTGGGTATGTCTGGGGCTTGTTGGCTTAGGGACTGGCACATAAATTTTAGCTGTCAGAACTGATGTGTTTTGTTGTGTTTGTCGATTATGGAAACAAGTGATATCATTTGCTCAGCTTAAAGACGTTATCAGAAGAGATCGGACTATATTGAACTGAGTTGAATATAAGTTCGGCGCCGAAGGAGCAACTACCCGGAATCTCTCAGGCAAAGCGGACTGGTAAACGTTAAGCTATCTGGAGAGAGGCATTCGCACATTTGAATGCTCACCGAAGGAGAAAGTGGCTTAATCATTCTTGATTTCTTGCTGCCAAGCTCTCAGGTTCATAGACAGATGGGTGAGTACTGCATTGCAGTAACTATCAACCCATTTTGTTAGAGGACTTGATTATGTCTCGTTATAAAAATGTCGCTGTCATTGGCGCTGGTATCACTGGTGTAACAACAGCATACTCCTTATTAAATCGTGGTTTTAACGTAACGGTATTTGATCGTAATCGTTATTCAGCTATGGAAACTAGTTTTGCCAATGGTGGTCAATTGTCTGCATCAAATGCAGAAGTTTGGACACAATGGTCAACTATCTTTAAAGGTCTCAAATGGATGTTTGAGCCGGATGCACCTTTGTTGGTCAACCCAAAGCCTAGCTGGCATAAATACAGTTGGATGGCGGAGTTTATGTCTAACATCCCTAACTATGAAGCCAACACGATTGAAACCGTGAGAATGGCAATTGAAGCGAGAAAGCATCTGTTGTCGTTTGCTGATGCAGAAGGTTTTGACTTTGATTGTGAGCAAAAAGGCATTTTGCATATATACCAAGATGCCAAAGAACTTGCGCATGCCCGTAAAGTGAATGAATTGCTTGCTAAGGGCGGGCTAGAACGACAAGAGATCAGTGAATCTGAAGCAAAGGTGATTGAGCCAGCTTTGTCAGGCAGCTTAGAGGGTGCTTTTTATACAGAGAGTGATTTCACAGGCGATATACATCGTTACAGTGCAAACCTGACTGAAGCGTGTAAGAAAAAAGGTGTAACGTTTGAATACAACGCTAATATCACTGATGTTAAGCATCAAGGTAATGGTGTTGATGTTTTTTGGAATAATGATCAGGATTTTTCCATTGATACAAATCATCAATATTTTGATGCGGTGGTGATTTGTGCAGGGGTAAACAGTCGCTTGTTTGCGACTAAACTGGGTGATCGAGTGAATGTCTATCCTGTCAAAGGGTATTCGATTACTGTCAATATGAACGATCAAGAGAGCATCGATTCTGCACCATGGGTCAGTTTATTGGATGATAAGTCTAAAATTGTGACTAGCCGCTTAGGTGAAAATCGTTTTCGAATTGCCGGTACGGCTGAATTCAATGGTTTTAACAAGGATATTCGAGATGATCGTATTGCGCCATTAACCAAATGGTGCGCAAAGCACTTTCCGGGTGTTTCAACAGAACATGTGATCCCTTGGGCCGGTTTGCGGCCAATGATGCCAAATATGATGCCGAAAGTTGGTGCAGGCAAGAAACCGGGCGTTTTCTATAACACTGGCCATGGCCATTTAGGGTGGACTTTGTCAGCGGCGACCGCTGAAAGTGTAGCTGAATTAATTTATGGTGATGCTATTAGTCAAGCGGCCTAGCATTTGGGTTTTTGACAAGGCTTTCAAGTGGAGGCCTTGTCTGTCTAATTGAAAAGATAGGCCTATTTATCCTTATGCTTTTCTTCGTATTCTTCAACCATTTTGGCGGTAACTTCTAAGATCTTTTCACGCAAATCTCTTGCATTGGTTGGCGCATAAACAGGGATGCGTGAATAGCCTTTTTCAGCCATACGTTTGCGGTATTCCGCTTGTTTTCTTGAATTAGAGCTAGGCATCAGAGTCCTCGTTTACTTAAATAATAATTAGCGCATCATATACGGAAATTAATAAGGGTTCTTCAGTCATTTAATGATTTTCTAGTTAAGAACGTTATAAATCACTTGATGTGTTTGTGAGAGAATCAGCTAGTTAAGAAAAAACATAACTTCTTTGCCTTCAGTTCCTCATGTGCTTTAAGATAGGTTACATGAAAAATAAATTAACGAGGCACCTTGGAAGGGTTTGCTTTACAAAACGGCCGTTATTAAGGCCTTATTCAAAGGAGATAGCAAAATCATGCTTATAGGGGAACTTGCATTAGCATCTGGATTTTCTCGCGATGCAATTCGTTATTATGAAAAACGTGGCTTGATTTCTACAAATGAATTTAGTCGAGATCAGAATAATTACAAAAACTATTCACTAAAGGTGTTAGAAAGCCTGACTCAAATTCTCCAACTTAAGACGCTTGGTTTTACGCTCACTGAAATAGTTGACCTGCTCAAAGCGTTTGAAGGCGCGAGTTCTTCGTGTGGCGATTTACCCATGAAACTGAACGAAAAAATCACTTTGTTTGATAAAAAGATAGCTCTCCTTGAAGAGTATAAATACAGGTTGAAACTTGTTGAGAAAGCTTGCAATGGTGCCTGCGATGATGAGAAAGGACTACCAGATTGCTTTGACGCTTTAGAACGGTGAATTGAGTAATTAAGTGAGAGTATCTTTACATGAGCACTCTTTTTTGCAAAACCATTGTTTGTTTTTAAGTGCTAGGTAACTAAATATCAATAAGCTTGTGATAAAGAAGCCCGCAGCAGCTAACTCAAAATAGACTCCTAGGCTAACAGCGCCAGTTACGCCAACTAGGATTAGTATAGGCACAATGGTACAGCAACCTAGGCACAGAATGGCAGCAGACCAAGCAAAACGCTTTAGAAGTGCTGTATGTTGAGTGTCGAGTTTATTCATAATTTGCTCTTTTATCTTTTGGGAAAATCAAGTCTAAACCATGGAGTATGCTCTATGGTCAAGGGCTTTGATGTAGTTTGCCTTCGATGTGAGTGCCTTATAAGCGACTTTAGTTAATGATTTTTTTCGTAGTATGGCCAAGCAAACGATTATTTTTGCTATCCCATTCTAATATCACTAATTGAGAATTGGGTGATTGGTGTGATAACAAGCGCTGACCTTTATATGAGAGCACGCTGACGGCCTGAGTTAGGTCAAATTCACGCTCAATGCCAGTGCGATTATTGACGAAAATAGGAAGGTTTGTTTCTTTTGAACGGTTTTCCCATGTTTTACCAGGGCCATATTTTCCGGGCGCCCAGCTGGCACTGGATAATATAAGTTCTGCGCCATTTTCTTTTAATGCCTGGGCGTGTTGTTGGGGCCAAGCGTCGGCGCAAATCAATAAACCAACTTGATGGTCGTCAACTGTCACAATGGTTGCAATATCTCCTTCAGCAGACCAACTTTCGGAAATTGGTATAGTATTGATTTTACGATGTCGGCCTATAATTTCGCCTGAACGATCAATGACAAACAGCGTATTAAAAAGTTCACCTTGTCCTTGATCGGGGCTGTTCGTACGCTCTAAATGACTCAGAAAAATATTGACCTTAAGTCGAGCTGCTTGCACTTGAACGCGTTTCACATATTGGTCTGGTCCCTTACTAATCCAGTCCGTGCCTATTTTTAAATCAAAACGGTAACCTGTATGTGATAACTCAGGTGTCATTATCCAGTCAGCACCTTGCTCAGCGGCCAAGTCAATGCCTGTTTCGATCAGCGCCGCATTATGCTCAAGATTCGCGTATTCAAGTTGCAAATGCAACATTGCAATTCGAATGACTTGTGGCTTGTCATTTGCCATAGATGCTGTTGTATACACCAGCAAACATAAGAAAGAGCCGTATTTTAATAGTTTCATTATTTTGCCCATTTCGCTGACCAACCTAAGGCCATGGCTTGAATAAAAAGTGATACTGGTTCATCTGTGATTGGCTTGAGGCCTGTTCGAAACAGCTGCCAATGTTGACTTTTTCCTGACAAAGCGATTGCTGCGTTCACCGCTTGATCTATTAAGACATCGTTTTGAATGTGAGGAGATAATGTGCCGTATTCAAAACGATCAAGCAGGGCTGCATAGGCATAAGCGGCGGCGACTAGTTTAGGATCATTCAACACACTAAGTTTATTGCGTTCAAATAATTCAAAATCATCTTTGTTTAAATGTTGAGGCAGTTGTTGCAATAGCACGTCTTGGTTGATACCAAACCGCCCTAAAGCATGCAAAATATTGCGAGTGTCAGAACGCTGTAATCCATTTTGCTGACCAATCGCTTCAATAACGGCATTGCGGACTGATTCGCCCACTAACTCGCCGAGTTTCAAATGGCCACTGGCACTGTCTAGAGTCTTGAGTGGTGATTTTATCGGTGTCGCAATCATAAACTGATCAGTTCCAGTGCCAGTCGCTAAATGAGGTGATTGTTTGCTAGGGATTGCCAACTCAGCTAAGGCTGCAGACTTAGCCTCACTAATAATGGTTACTACTTTAGCTTGTGCCCCAGGAGTTAATGCACGATTTATGATTAATATAATATTAATCGTGCCAGAGTCCTTAACGGGAACATTGGTTTCAGTAGATAAAGAGTCCTTAACGGGAACATTGGTTCCAGTAGGAGAGAGGTCTTTATTTGACTCTTTAATATATTCATTGCCGTTATCGCCCTGATACCATCTGGCGCTATCTCCTGCGCGCAAGGCATTGCCCTTAACACCCGCGGTGACAAATGCATCCACGGTGATGCTGCGAAAGGTCTTTTGCACATGCACAATATTGTTGATATTTGCTGCTGTGCCCATACTTGCCATTTTTGAACCATCAACATTCAGAGCATCTGCTAATTGTTGGTGATACTCCTCATTACTTTGGTTGATAATTTCTTCAAAGCGATTATCGTGGCCATTGGCTTCTACACTTTGAAAGTTAACCAAATACTTCAATTGTAAGTTTTGCCCACCGTTGATATCTGAGGTAGACAACACTTGGTGTGTTTGTTTTAAAGTGAGCAATATATGTCGACTTTGACGCTCAACTAGATATTGATTATTTTCATATAAAACAGTTGAAGAGGGCATTGGTGGTTCTGTTTTTTCCGCCAATGAAGGTGTTGTGAAAAGTGTTGTCATAGCAATTATCAATAACGTGATGCGAAAAAGGTTGAGCATACTTTGTGATCCTATTTGCCGATTAAGATTAGTTTGCCTGTTTTAGGGTCTCGATAGACTTCGCCAATGGATTCATAGCCATTGCCACCAGATTCCCCCTGACTAGGCAATTGAGGCAGCTCCCTGCCTTTCTTGACGACTTGTTCGGTTTGACGTGGCTTGTCTGTGCTCGATTCAAAATGTGTCTCTATATTTTTATTTAAACTGATTAAAGCGGCAATCAAGCCACAGGCAAATACCAGCATAAGATCAATTAAATTGGCCAATGGGCCTAAGGGTTCTTCTTCTTGTTTGTCAAAACGGCTACTCTGCCATTTTCGTGTTTGTTCGCGTTGCAGGTTCATACTTTTGCCTCGAGACCTTGTACTAACTTTTGTTCCAATTCTTGCTCCATAAGGCTTAAGGTTTTTTCATACCACCGTCGGCGCAATCGCCCAGCCACAAAACCAATAATACCGACTAACAAGCCCAACACAGTGGTATCAAACGCTACGCTCATAGCTGTGGTTAAAACACTCAAATTACCTTCGCCTAAAGCAGACAAACCAGGGCCTAACGGAATCAATGTGCCCATCAAGCCTAGCATCGGGGCAATACGAGTGAGAAAATCAGTGCGTTCAATTCGTTTGGCGGCCATTTCTTCCAGTGCAGGAATGTCCGCTTGAGTTTGCCATCGTTTTAGGCCAATAAATCGCTCAGTGATAAGCGTGCCTATTTCTATGACCGCTATCGCAGTACAAAGTAATAACAGCCACACTACCGGTTGCAACAAATAGCTGACTAAGGCGTGCATCACACCAAACGTAGAACCATCAAACATCTTTTTTACCTATTTTTTTAGAGTACATATTTAGTTATTTATTATTACTTGCTTAAGGGTGTTTAGTTGGTTTTTTGGCACCACGAACAATGCCAATGATCATTAATAAAGCGAGCAGGGAAAACAACCAACGGTAATCAATACTCTGACCTGTATTGTTTTCTGTTTTTTCTGTTGTTTCGTTTTGCGTTACGTCAGGCTGGATATCACTGTCGGAAGCATTTAACTCAGAAATTGTTGATGGCGTTTGGCTAGTTTGTGAATCAATTGTTGCCGCTTTCAATACAGCTTGCATTGCCGTGCGTTGGGCATCGTTGATGAACTTTTCAATAAAAGGGAAAATTGGACTGTCGGGCGAGGTATGACCGCTGCCGGGTAAGCCATTTTCAATGATTAAGTCAGCAAATTTTTGGGATATCTGTTCTAAGGTGGTTTGATCAGTTTCCCAGAACTCCTTTTCGGCTGCCACTAACATCACCGCAAGCATATTGCTTTTTACATGCACATTATGATTCTCTTCAAGAAAGCTATCTAAGCCAATCTCGTGTTTATCATCAATGTAGACAGACTTCACTTCGTCCCAAACCCAACTTTTAACCACATCTGGATTGGTGACTTGCCAACCCCATAGATATTAAAAAAATTCGCTACCCATAGTGCGAGCACCAGCATAGCCTTCCTGCATTAACGGTTTTAGCCATTGCGGGTTAAGAAAACGACCGCGCAACTCTGATAACAAGGCAACACTTAAAGGTTCAATGCTGATATTGGTATTATCTTCATGGGCAAGTATGTAATTGTCAGGCACTTTGCCTTTCACTGTTTCTACTGCCAAACTTAAACCACCTAGATAATCAAAGGTATCGTTATTGTCCAACAAGCCATACAGATTACTAGAACGTCCCAGATAAGTATTACCGATGGTATTTAAGCGTTGTGTAAATAGGCCTTGTTGCGGTTCACCTTGCAAATTAGCGCCATAGGCATGTCCCATCCGGCGAATATAGACATCGGCGATCTCTGAACGTTCCTTCCAACTGCCTGAGCGTTCAACTAAGCGGTTTACGCCAGCACCATAAGTGCCAGGCGCATCACCAAACAAGCGATAAGTAGCGCTGCGGCCTGCCTCATTGGCAGTGCGGCCTTGTTGTAATGCCTTGCGAGCGTCCTTGACCCATTGCTCAGCCACGCGGTTGATTGATAAGGGTTCATTTCCAGGTTTTTGTTTGTCACCTAGAGGAGCTAATGCTGCGTTTAATGCAAGTGATAAAGCAGGGTAGGTTTTACGAATTTCTGCCGACGAGGCATCAATTGCCATTAACACCGCTTGTTCAAGCCAAACAATGTGCGCGCCATATAAGTCGCGAAATAAGCCTGATGTTGTATAGAGGGTATCTCGACGAATTCTTGGATTGCCATTCTCCGTCATATTTTCAATATCGAGACGTTCTAATCGTTTGACAATACCGCGACTGCTCCATGCTGGTTTTATTCCCAACATGTCAAAGCCAAAGGCAATCATCGCACCTTCATCCCGGACGACGTCAGAAGCCCACAAGACAATCGCATCTGCTTCGTCTGGGTTCGTTGTTGCTCTGGCTTGAGTGGCTAATTCAACGCCTACTTCATAGCCTAAGCGTGACGGGATCAGGCCGCCATCGAGTGCATAAAAGTTACGGCCAGTGGGTAATACTCCTGGGGTGCGAATAGGGTCATTGCCTTTACCAGGTTTAATATAACCACCCGCTAAACCATTCACTAATGACTCCATTTCGGCACTGGGTGAGCTAGTCAGTTTTGTTTTCCAATCATCGTCTTGTTGTTCTGCGCCTTGCGCCATAGATTTCAGCATGGTGTTGATGGCATCCTCAGACCATGCTTTGCCAAAGCTGTGTAAACCAAGCGGCATAAAGTCTTCTTGTAGCTTAGTTAAGTAATGACCAACTTCATGCACAAGCAGTTCGTCATCAACTTGGTCATAAGCGGTTACATTGCGAATTTCCAGTTCACCTTCCATGCTTTTTGTGAGTTCATCGGCTAGGTTCAATTCATCAACAAGCGTTTTGATGGCAATGATCGCACGATGGCGCATTGCACCTGCGGCTTCAGGAGCCGCTTCATAGCTTTCGACGAGCTGTCTTAATTGAAGTAAGCGATCATATAATTCTGTGCTTTCTAAAGGAGGTGTTAGGTGATCGACCATAATTGCTAAGCCACGACGCTTGGCTTGAATGCCTTCTCCTACACCATCGACAATATAGGGATAGACACTGGGTAAATCATCAATCAAGGAAGTAGGGTAGTCGACTTGGCTCATACCAACTCTGTGACGGGGTAAAAACTCATAGGTTGAATGTCGACCTAGGTGCACAAGTGCATCGGCACTGAAGCTATGTCGTAACCAATGGTAAAATGCCAAGTATTGATGTGTTGGCGGGAAGGATAGATTTGCGTGCAAAATTTCTTCATTGAGTTCCCAGCCACGCGGAGGTTGTGGACCGACAAATACATTGCCAAACTGCACTCCAGGGATAAGCAGTTTATTGTCATGCACCATGACATTACCCGGTGCTTTGCCCCAACCGCGAATGCCTTCAATACCGCTTTCGGCGATGGCATCAACTAAGGTTTGAGCTTGTTTCCAATCGATAGATTTTTTTGTGTCAGAGGTTTGGTACAGTGTGTCTAGTTGCGCAAGCAGATCAATCACGCGGTCACGCGCTTTATGGTCTGCGCCTTCAAGCGCATGCTTTAAATCTTGAATGACACGTCTGACAAGCCGTTTCGCGATATCTGGATTTTCTAGTGTAACCGCTGTTTGTAGCATCACATGCAGGTAGCCCAATGGGCCATTTTGCATTTCGTCTTGTATCACCCCTGGTAATTGATCAAACCAAGTTTGGTATTGTTCAGCCGACACTGTCTGAACTTTAGACGCCATTTTTGTTAATTCACCTTTGTTCTCGGGCAAATTTACTCCCCGATCTTGCAAAACATCGAGTAAGGCTTCACGGCTCTCAGGCAATTCACCAGTGTCATAGCCCTTGAGTTTTAAGTGCTGCAAAATTTCTAATAAAGAGCTTGGTACATTTAAATTGTCTGCTCCAATATTGTGTCGTCCAGGGGGGTGGTTGTAGTAAATGATAGCGATTCGCTTATCTTTATTACTTTTCTCTTGCAAGGCTAGCCATCGGTTAACACGTCGAGCTATTAACGATACTTGAGCATTAATTGGCTTAGATAAGGCCAGCTTTACACCTGTTTGAGGATCAATGGTCGCTTTTGTCATCGCCGCCAACACCAATGGTTGGCTTATCCCTTGTAGTTCTGGCATAGCAACGCGGTAGTGCACACTGTCCCAGCGCAAACCTTCTTCTGATAAAAGATACTCATCAGCTGTACTGTCACTTAGTCGCAAGCCTTTTAGGACAGGAACATTAAGCTCAGCTAAATATTGATTAACCTCCGCCCGTCCTTCGCCTCCGCCAACAACAAAGTTTTGCAATGAGATCACCGCTGCTATGTGTTCTTTGTGCTTTGCTAACAATTCACTAGCGCTAACTGATGATTTCCCCCATTTGGCTAATATTGTTAAACATTGAATGTTTGGTTTTGTTTGTATTTGTGCGCAAAGCAGTTCGATTAAATCTCGGTCACCAGGACGGTTGCCTGTTTCATAATCGAGAATGGCAACCCAACGTTTTTTCGGTGAGAGCTTGAGCTCATCAGGGGCAATAGGTTTGCCGTTGATATAGGTTCTTAAAGGCGCTTGTAGAATAGGTGAGGGCACATCAATAGCGGTGCCAAGCAAGCGAGTAAGATGACGAAACAAGCCATCGATATTATTGGTTTCACGATCAGCCCAGAAAGTCTTCGCCAACAACCAGTCACGGTGACTCGAAAATTGTGCCAAACGTGATAAAGACCATTGCTCAACATCTACATCAGCTGGAGGATCTTTCATGAGTTCATCTAAATCGGCATTGACCAATAAAGGCTTATTGTTCACCCGAGAAAAATTAACTAAGCGACGATCACTGTGTACTGCAATCAATGATTTGACCGCGACATTGTTCGGGGATGAGAAATATGAATTAAAGAAGGGCACTGAATTACCAAACACGCCTCCCAGAAACACAATATCAGCCTGTTCAAGTAATGCACGTCGCTCAATATCATTCAAACTATTAAATTGGTCAGTGGTTCTTAATGTGATTGAATGGCTTTTAGTATTTTTTAAAAACTGATGGGCGCCACTTAATACATCGGCTGTGTTTCGTGGTGAAACTACTGCAAATATCTCGACGGCTGATACGTAGGAGAATGAGATTAATAACGTCAAGAAAACGCTAAAACGAGCAATAGATTTCAAATTAAACATGCCTTGTAAGCTAACCGAAACTTTCTAACAATTAAGAAAAACAGAGAAACCTACAAAAAAGACGTGGTCAATGCTGACAAGGAATAGCCAAGGAGGGCAGTCAGACAATGAAGAATCTATATCGCGAGATAACTCATACGTGTATCAGGTGTTCGGACTTAACACTCGAATTGAGTGAATTACCGTTGCGCGTCAGTGCTGGGTTTTCACCAGCTTTCCCTGAAAAATTCAATATTCCTAACAAAGGAAAATCGAAGTTTTGAACTTTAACTGATAAAGATAGAAATAGCGATGCCGAGATTACACAAGAGTCATATGTTGTAGCTGTAATTGAACCACTCGCTTCGATGAAAATCATTACGGGCTATTCTAGGCAATAAGGCGTATAATCTGTTTTGTAAAAAGCTGTTCCGATCCTCTCCCGGGCTTTATCTCTCGCCAGTTCTTCGGCAAATTTCTAATTTTACCTTTGCGCTATAAACTTTGTTTTAGTTCAAAGGGACTCTTCAGGCACCTTGAATACTGAGTTCTGCCTGAATCTGCGCGCGCGCACGTTCACCTGCAATACAGAATCATCATTATGATTGCCGAATACAAAGTTGCTTCGGAGCAATTTGAAATTATCTATGAGAAATTATCTATGAACAGAAGACAAGCTTCACCTTGAGAGCAGTACAAAACGATGAATGATTTAAATAGATCAAGCCCAAAAGAGACGCAACCTAAGATCCTGTCTTATGCGGTAGATCTTCCTAATATGTGTTCACTTGCTGGATTAGCATGCACATTAATGGCCATTTACTACAGTATCTTAGGTATTTACTCCGGAGCAATGATTGGCATGGTTTGGGCGGTTGCTTTTGACTGGGCTGATGGGCTTATTGCTCGAAGAATGAATGGTAGAACTGGAACCGATAGTGCTTTTGGTGGGCAACTTGATGTATTGATAGACATAGTAAGTTACGGCGTCGCTCCGGCGGTACTTTTGCTTAGTTATGGGGAATTTGAACCTATATTTTTGTTCGGCGCTTTTATCATGCTTGCTACCGCCGCACTAAGATTGAGTTACTTTTCGACCTTCGGGCTTTCAGGGGATGCCAAATATACTGGCTTAGCCATCGACAACAATAGCCTTGTGCTGGTCTTTGTGTTTCTTTTTGAAAGCACGGTTAGTCAAGCTGTGTTCACTATCGTCCTTTACACGGTTTGCCTTGTGCTTGCGGCACTCAACGTTTCTCAAATCAAAACACCTAAACTATCTGGCAACCCGATTAACGTCTATATTCTCGCGGCGTATACCACCGGTATCACAGGATTCTACGGCTGGAAGCTCTTGTGAAACCAGCGACACTTAATCAACAAACACAATAAAACACCAAACCAATACAGGAAATACATAACCTCATGCTTGTTTACACAGTAGGAACGTTCGATCTATTACACGTAGGGCACATAGCTTTGCTTGAACAATGCAGGGCATTAGGTGATGTGGTCGCCGTCGGTGTCGCGTCCGATAGCGTGGTGAATTCGTATAAGCCTAATGTTCCGGTAATTCCGTTGGAAGAGCGAATTGAAATGCTTGAATCGTTAAGT
>CALKZN010000137.1 GCA_938002995.1 uncultured Arenicellaceae bacterium
AACGACTGATGATGTTGGCAATATTCTAATACCTGGTAGTCTTAGGTTATTTCTAGTGAACGCCGTTAAAATGCAGATATCTCCCAGATACCTCCAAAGAAAGCAAAGAGCCACCGAAACTGTTTGGGAGAGCCTGCGGGCTTCGCATACATTTATGGTAGACGCTCACTAACGAAACGTTAAAATTAAGAAGCCTTTCCTTAAGTAACTAAGTTCTGCGCTTCTCCTGCTTGAAAAGCTTCAATATTGCTAATAACCGTATCAGATAAAGCTTGCATTGCTTCTTGGCTACTCCATGCACTGTGAGGGGTCAAGATGAAGTTATCGTAGTGTGCAATGGATAGCAGCGGCGAAGAATCAGTTGTGGGCGGCTCTTGAACCAAAACATCGAAACTTGCACCTGCTATTTCTTCTGATTCAATAGCATCAACCACGGCTTGTTCGTTAGCGATGCCTCCTCTTGCAGTATTGATCAAAAAGGCACTATTTTTCATCATTTGTAACTGCGGTTGATCAATCAAATTTTCCGTTTCTTCAGTGAGGGCGCAATGCAGGCTTACGACATCTGCAGTGCTTAGTAACTCTTCTAAAGAAACCTGTCGTGCAAAGTCCGATTGTTTATCCGATCGAGCAGTGTAAATAACATCCATGCCAATCGCATGCATTAACTTACCCGTTGCGGCGCCTAAAGATCCAAAACCGACTACGCCAAAGGTTTTACCTTTCAAATCATATAAAGGCTTATCAAACAGACAAAAACGAGACGATTGTTGCCATTGTCCTTGGACGACGATATCACGATAGCGATTCAATCTTCGGCATAGACTCAAAGATACATTTAAGACATGTTCTGGCACTGTTGTTGTCGCATAACTTGGGATATTGCTGACAGTCACACCATGATCTTTACAGGCATCTAAATCAATAATGTTATAGCCTGTTGCTGTCACAGCAATATGTTGTATATCGGGGCATGCTTCCAACGTTTCGCGCTGAATGGGCACTTTATTAGTCACAATAACCTCGCTATTAGCACAATGATTAATAATCTCAGGAGCTGATGTGTTTATAAAATTGATCCACTCATGATCAAAGATAGGTGAATTAATGACAACATTGTCGTGAAATGATCCGCGATCTAAAAAGGTAATTTTCATAATTTTTATTCTTTGTGTTTTGCTTTCACGTTTATGATTTCACGCCCTATTTCAGAAACCAATTATAGCTATTCCTTTTTAATATGCGCTAGCAATCGAGCATAGGAAAAAGAATACATTGTAGAAATCAGTGAGCCTGGCAAAATCGTCATTATGACTTCTGGAGTGCCAACAATAACATTGGTGGTGTAAGAAATTAGAACGACTAGAATTGAAGCGATGATTGCGGTAAACCAATAACCTATCCGACGTGATTTAAAACGTCGAAATATCAATTCCATAAAATGTGTTAACACTAAGGTGATACTGAAACTAATCAAACCTTGTGTGAAAAAGGCTTTAATCGCAATAGTAAAACCGTAATCATAGTGAACAAAATAAGCCCAGCCGCCATAAAATATTAGACCGGTAATTGCCGAAATCAAACTCCTTGTCAGAGATTTTGCGCCCGTATAAGCACTAAAGATGCGGCTAATCAACGGGTACTTCCAGATTCAATAAATGCCTTGTCAAAACTTTCGCGCATCATTGTTTCACAGGCCAAAGCACAGGCTTTACGGTTTTCAAAATCTGATAATCGAACAGGTTCACTAAAGCTAACAGTTGCTGTGATGTTTCCTAGGCCTAATACTTTTAAAATATGAGGGCCAAAGGGAAAATCCGCATACCAAGCAAAATTATCTCTAACATCTTGGTCCATGCCTTCGCCTAAAAATTGGCCATACACAACAGAAACGGGTTGAATCAATATATCGGCTTTATCGGTTTCAGCAGCAGAAAATAGACTGCTTTTTAGAGGCAATACTTCAGCACCATTTGTGCTGGTCCCTTCCGGAAATAAAATTAATTGGTTGCCCGATTCGAGATTGTGACGCAAAACTTGAATTTGTGATTTTGCTTTACTCGGACGTCTTTCAATGAAAATAGAATTTTGAGCCTTAGCAAGATGTTTTATAACAGGCCACGAAGCAATTTCGGATTTAGCGACAAAGAACCCATTAATCACTGAACTCAACACTGGAATATCCAAATATGACACATGGTTAGAAACAAATAATGTCGAAGGATGTTTTGATGGCTCACCGACTTGCTTAACTTCAACCCCCATCAACCAGCATAAACCACTATGATAAATAGTCACTAGGCGCTTATGGTTAACAAAAGGAATGATTGAACCAATGGCATAAAGCGGTAAAAATATTAAGTTCCATACAATCAAAGCAAACAACACTAAATATGCTTTAATTTTACTAGATTGGAGTTTTTTTGAAGACATGGGCTGGTTGAAAGGAATTAGGCCTAACGAAAGGTATGACTAGAATTTGTAAGCGATTCTACTTTTTCACTAGTGCATGGTCAATCGTACGCATGTTTTCAGAATC
Organism: uncultured Arenicellaceae bacterium; assembly: GCA_938002995.1. Taxonomy (GTDB): domain Bacteria; phylum Pseudomonadota; class Gammaproteobacteria; order Arenicellales; family Arenicellaceae; genus CALKZN01. The sequence goes on from CALKZN010000137.1 coordinate 2,540, forward strand.
CACATAGATACACAGAAAAGTGGTATTGAAATCTGGATCAATAATAGCGGCATCACTGACTTTAGCGCCTAGTTTCAAATACCCTCTCAACATCGTCGGCACTTTGAGTCTTTTACCAAATAGTTGTTTATTTTCTTCACTGTTTTCATCAAAAGGAATATCACTGACTTTCACATGATTATCAACGATTGGTTTTGGCATTAATTCAGTTGGGGCAAGATTGTTTTGATTTAAATAGTGCAATATCGGCGCATGAATTTGATAATTTGTTGAAGAAAAGCTAGCGCAGCCAAACATAACATCAAAGCCACTTTTATTGATGAACTGCATAGCAAATTTCCATATCAACAAAAGAACAACGCCATCTCGTTTGCCTGCAGAAATGCACGCACGGCTGAGCTCCAATGGGTTTTTATAACGATCTCTGAGACCACTTAAATCAAAATACTGTTCAGTATATGATTTCATTCCCTTTGGCAATTTTTCAGTACTCACAAAACGTACTGAACCGACTATTTTTCCATCACGCTTATCGGTAACAATGACATGATAAGCGTAGTCATCCCACTCATCTACTTCACGTTGAAGTTGATGCATCTCTTCAGTGATTTTACCGTTACCTTCACGAAATAAAACACGATAGCGTAATGCTTGAGAAGACTCGATCTCAGCTTTAGATCGGGCAAACGCAACTTCGTAATGACCAGCAATAACTTTACTTGCTAAGGCCTCTGTTAGTCGCTTAAATACTTTAGGTTTTATAGCCATAGAAATAATTCAAATACTCAAACTAGCATTATCAATCCAAAAAAAGAATATAACGCTAAAGATTCATTCCTTAACGTTTCATGTATACAAATTTATGCGACATCTGATTGATAATCAATCGTTGAATGAATAATTTGTTGAGAAACTGGGACATGGCATTCGCACGGCGACCCTGCGAAATAATCAAAACGTACAAGCTCATTATCCACGACAATATGACTCATACTGACCGTTTTAGTAAACTCACGATGCACACAAACAGAATAGTCTTTATTCGGTTCATGACCCCTTTGATAGTCAAAAAAAGCGTTTCTATCCACAGAATCTTGTAGACCCGCTTCGCGGAACATAGCCTTACGACCATCTCTAACCACTACGGTATCTAACGAAGAAGAGGATTTTGGCGCGACAGTATCGTTTTCTACTAATAGTTCTTTACCATTCCAAGATAGCAAAATGTTTTTTCCTGTCACATCAATTGCAAACACTCTGAATGTTCTGAATTCAGACAAATTGAAAAGAGAAATCCTCTCATAAACCTCGTCAAGACTAGCAACATCGGCAATATCCCTAATCACTTTCCCCCTGCTAACAAAATGATCAGACTCTAGCAAATCGATTTCAGAATACAAATTCAACAGACACACTGTAATCCCAAATTGATTTACAGCCATCCAAGACCCTCCTCCTTGTTTATCCGTAGGAGATAAGAATTGGCATGACCCTGAGAAAGGTTCTGGCGGCAAGGCTTCAGTGCGCTTTCGGCTCTCGTCTCTATTAAAAAATAGTTCGTAACCTGTCGGTGTAGTAAACCAGCTGACTGTACACATAATTTAAATATTAGGATTGGCTTACAGCTTTATTATTCGCCCTTTTAAGGCGTTCAATATGGTTCAAAGTTGCATTGGCAACTCCAAAACTTTCATCCACTACATCACCTGCAAGACGTTTCATTGCGGCAATCATAGCGTTGTGATGTTCAGTGTGACTCACCAAAAACATCAATTCACGACACAATGATGAACGTGCCTCATATTGGCTATAGTCATCGGAGGTTTGCAAATCAAAATCAACCGCTTGGAAATTCTTAAACTCAGAGATTAAATGATCAATTTCAGTCAACGAGGTTTCTCTTTCGGTATCAAGTCGTGGATCACGGCAACGCAGATCATAATTTAGCGCTTTACCCTGTAGCATTTGCTTAAAAAAACATTGGTAATGTTCAATAATATGTCGAGCATGCTG
>CALKZN010000138.1 GCA_938002995.1 uncultured Arenicellaceae bacterium
CATCATTGCAACGTACCTTTAATCCTTCAGCATCACATTCATCCAACCAATAAGGCAGTTCTTGCATAGTCAAAACAACGCCCGAATCTCTTTCAACTTGTCGCTGTCTTATTAAGACTCTCGAATCATCTCTTTCCCTAAACAAGACTGCTGAAGTATCTTTCTCACAAGGCAAAAGTGCATAGTCTGGAACTATTTCATTCGGAGAAATTTGATGAGCCATGAGCTCTTGCATGTACTCTTGCCAAAGACTTTTAGCTACAACAGCTACTGTGGAACTTCCATTAGGATGCCAATCTAATAGAAAAAATTCTAGCTCATGAATCGGCGAAGCTAACTGCTCCTCTAAAGCGAAAGGTAATGCTTGAATTGCTTGTTTTTTTGATCGAATGGGTAGGTCAAGAGTATAAATACTGACAACTTCTCCAGGCACTAGTGCAACTATTTTTTGGCAAGACACACTAATAGCGTTTAATTCAGACAAGCTATTCAGCACTCCATTCTTGAGGATAGGCGCTGGAATTTTCCCCGCTTCGTGAGAAACAATGAAAAATTCATGAGGAGCTTTTAGTGAGAAATATAATATATCCATTTTTTAAGTTACTTATTCACAGTGAACATTTCTAAATCCCTTGCTCTAATGTAGAAATCAAAATATCGTTATCACGTTTTCTATAAATTATATCGAACTGTACTTGGTCATTAATAACTTTTCGTCGAATTCCTATACGATAACCTTGAGAGCTTGCACTAACAACATTCGCAGCACTCATTAATTCGAAATAATCGCTTTTCGTATCTAGGAACGGTTCAAGACTATTTCCTGTTCCAGCAAACTCTGGTAACTGCAACACCACAGCAATGGAATCATAACCGCCTTGACGGTTTGCAACAAAAGATTCTGCGCCACCATTTGTAGAAACAGGTGCATTAGCTTGGCGCAACAATGCATTCATCACCTCTACCGGAGCCGTATTAACGTTTATTCGTACGTCGTTAGCATCAACAGCGATAACAAATGGTTTTATCTTATCGTAGATTTCTTGAGTCACTCCTTTAACCATCAGCATTTCCTCAACTGACCTTATTCGCTGGTTTGCAGCTCTTCTTGGTGGAGACTCAGAAAAATATTCAAGATCTTCCGCGCCATCAATCCCACTTTTGTCTTGATCACTATCAATCCAATCAACAATGGCGTCAGTAACAGACAAAGGAATATCCAAGCTCAATAATAAATTATTAAATTTTCCATACCATAAGCCTTTTCTACCTTCCTCTAAGTTATTCAAGTTAAACAAGCCTTGTAAGTCACGTAGTTGAGCAGAAATTTCAACGCCGTCAAATTTGTCGGTCAAGGTGCTTATTGCCCATGACTCATCTAAAGAATCTAACTGATAGATTTGTTCAATATTCTTTTCCGTTGTTGCGACTTTTAGCAAACTTTTTACACCCCACGCTTCAGCATGACTATGAGCAAGATAGGCAGATTCATTTTCAGTTTGTAACGATGTTTGTCGAATCATTAAATATTGCGATTCCAACATATAGCCAATGATGGACACTAGGAAAGCGACCAATAACATCACCGAAATCAAAGCGACTCCTTTTTGCTTAGCATGCTTTTTAATGTGTTTATTTACCAGAGCAGAAGGTTGCATCACAACTCTCCTGCCATATCAAATAACCAAAGATATCGACTGTCATCACTCATAATTAATTCAAACTCTATGGCTAGTGGCAAACCCTTTTGATCTGCATCCCATCCTCGAGAACGTTTTACTGCTCTCGAATCCAATTGGTTAGAATTATCTCCGCCATCTAGTGAATCAAAATGATGTGTGTATATATTAAGTTCGGCCACATTTGATAGCAGTTGACGTTCATTGGTTTGACCGCCTTCAACCCTATCTAAAGCATCATATTGTAAACGCCATAAACTATTATCTCGGAGCTCCCAAGCAATTCTTTTTAAGCTTAATTTACTGCTTGCCCTAGGAAACAACACGGTTACATTCATTAACTGTCCGTTTTGTTCCACCTGTAAGCCTTGCTGAAAATCACCCAATTCATCACGAATACTTCTAGCAACCGCATACCTTACGTCGTTTTTCAGCAACCCGTAAACTCGTTGTAAGTTGATAATTTTATTCCGTTTTTCAGTAATGATTTCCTTGGCATTAAGTACCCCATTAATTGAAGCATAGCTTATTGCCGCCAAAATGGTAAAGATGCTAATCGCGACAATTATTTCTAACAAAGTGAAACCCTTGTTTTTCTGAAGCTTAACTAATTTTTTATAAGTATTGTGCATTCACAATCCTCATTTAATCGAAACATTAAATGGCACAAAAGACATATCTTGCTTAAGTACACAGTCAGATTTCGCATTATCAACACATACTTCAATAGCAACTTCAAAAGATTTACCTGAACTCTTCTGACTAGTTTGGAAAACAAACCATTCACGTAATCCCATCGTATAGTTAGAAGTGCTAGAGGCATTAACACCACTTGAACCTACGTCATACTGCTGCAATCTAAGCTCAACAAGCTTGTTTGATACAATCCATTGAGCAATCGCCCTGTCCTCTATACGTTGAGTATTGAGTCCTAAACTATTCACCACCGCAATTGCCGCCGAAATACCAAAGGCCACGATGGCTAATGCAGCCATCACTTCTATCAGAGTAAAGCCCTGTTGATGTGTGTTTTTTTTATATGAAAAGTTCATATTTCTATCGAAATTAACTACTCATCGAACACATGCTCTATGGTCAAAGTGTTATTCGAATTGTTCCCAGAAATCAACCAATGCGCAACATCATCAATAACTTGTTTAGTAGTCTCGTTATACTCTAAAACTTTAACAGTAAAAGGAGAAAATGTTCCATCAACATTAATGGTTAGCGCATTTTTTTCATCTTCTAGACTACCCTCAAACAATTCCATGTCTAAAGCTAAACCATTTTTTAACAGTTTCAACTTATAAGGTTGTTCTTCAATATTTTGCCAACTTTTACTCTCCCATTTACGAAAATAATATCCATAGCGATTACTCTGTTTTTCGATGACAAGTTGATGAGAAGAGCCAGTGAGAATACTTTCATCCATGATTAGGCTCAACTTATCAATTAATTGCCGAGCTTCAGATTCCATCGCACTAGCGTTGCCATTTCCTATTTTATAACTTGTAATCGTCGCCAACAGTGCAATCAAGAAAACGACAATCATAATCTCCAACAAAGAAAAACCTTCGCATCGGCATTTACTCTGTATTGACATTAGTAAGCCACGTTATTAAGGCAAGTTCCAATTACCAATATCTTGGTCAGGCCCAGTTCCACCTTTTTTACCATCAGCTCCATAAGACCAAATATCATAATCTTTTGAGTTGTTGCCCGGTTGTAAATACAAATATGGATTACCCCAAGGATCTTTAGGCAAACGCGTGACATAACCAGAACGCCAATTCTTTGCCTCTGGTGTACCTGAAGGCTTATTAACTAAAGATTCAATACCTTGACTGGTGCTTGGAAAGTTAAAGTTATCCAATTTATACATGGTCAACGCGCCCGATAGCATCTGAATATCAATTTGCGCTTTTTGAATTTGCGCTTGCTCTTGACGTCCAAGCACTCTGGGTACAACCAATGTTACTAATAAGCCTAAAATAACAACCACCGCCATAACCTCTATCAGCGTAAATCCAGATTGTTTAAATTGCAGTTTCATTTTTTTTCACCTTTATTTAATCAATGTATTCATATCAAAAACTGGCAACAAAATTGCCAAAACAATGAGCATCACAAGCCCGCCCATAATCAAAATCACTAGTGGCTCAAACAAACCCATAATAACGGCTAAACGATTTTTGACACCTATCTCAAGCGCATTAGCCGCCTTATCTAGCATTTCCCCTAAACGACCGCTGGCTTCTCCACTCGCTATCATTTGCGACAGCAAGGGAGAGAAACGATTATGTCTTAATAAGGACTTATGAATACTTGACCCTTCTGAGACATCGACCGCAGATTGTTGTAATTCCATACGCAACACTAGATTAGTCAACACACCTTCAGCTGATCGCATCGCTGTCAGCAAAGGCACACCACTTTGAATCATGATTGCCAGTGTTCTTGCCAAACGTGCTGAATTAATTTCTCGCGATAAACGCTTGGTAAATAGAGAATTCAAAACTTGGCTATCAAGCCAAAGGCGAGGTTTCGGGCGGCGAAAAATTGTTGAGACTGCCACTATCATAGCAATCACAAACACAGTCAATGTCACAAAATGTGCTTTCAAAAAATCACCTATGGCTATCATGATTCTTGTTAATAACGGCAATGTTTGATTCGCGCCTTCAAAAACAACGACTACTTTAGGAACAACAAACGTCAACAAAGCCATCACAATGACAATAGACACCGTTGTCAAAATAATAGGATAAATCAAAGCAATACTTAAGCGTTGTTGCAAATTCTGGCGTTCCTCCAAATAGTTTGCAAGATTATCCATGACTACCTCCAAATTGCCTGAATGTTCACCAGCAGAAACTGCTGCGCGGTAAATTTCAGGAAAAGATCTTGGGTATTCTTCAATAGCATTAAAAAACGAAAAACCTTCAATAATTTTTGATTTAATCCCTGTGAGTATTGATCTCGTTTTATGTCTTTCGGTTTGCGCTATAAGAACTGACAAACACTCTTCTATGGTCAACCCTGACTCGAGTAATGTTGCAAACTGCCTTGTTATTAATGCAAGGTCAGTCGTATTTAACTTCCATCTTCTCTGAGCATTATTACTCTGTGAAAAGTTATTAAAGAGTCCTGTTGATGATTTCTTTGCCGCATTCGATACATCTCCGTACACCTGAGAAACTTCAAGCGGTATCAAAGATTTCTCACGCAACAATTGCCTTGCATGTTTTGAAGAATCACATTCTAGAAAACCTTTAACACGCTTCCCTTTGGTGTCAATTGCTTGATATTCAAATGCTGACATCTTATAAGGAAGTAACTCTCATCACTTCTTCAATGGTGGTTTTACCTTCTAAAACAAGCCGTATACCATCATCCGCCAAACTGTTTGAGGTTTTACGTATCTGTTTCAGCAAGACTTCCTCGGAAGCCCCGTCATGGACTAAATTTCTTACCTTCTCATCAAACTTGATAAGCTCATAAATACCCAACCTGCCACTGTAACCCAGGTGATCACAGTGCTCGCAGCCCACTGTATGCTTGATTTTTACATTGTTATTTTTCAGTTTTAATTTCTTTTTTTCTGCTTCAGTCACTTCTCGTTCAATGGCGCATTGACATAGCTTTCTGACCAATCTTTGTGATAAAACACCCACGACTGTAGAAGAAATCAGAAATGACTCAACTCCCATATCAATCAAACGAGTAATTGCACCAACTGCAGAATTCGTATGTAGAGTAGATAATACCAAGTGACCCGTAAGGCTTGATTGGACAGCAATATCCGCAGTTTCAACATCGCGTATTTCGCCAATCAAAATCACATCTGGATCTTGACGTAGAATTGAACGTAAACCCGCAGCAAACGAGAGACCTGCTTTATTATTAACTTGCGTTTGGCTGATACCTGCTAAATCGTATTCAACGGGATCTTCAACAGTTAACACATTAAGCTGGTCTCGGTTTAATTCGGCCAACCCCGAATATAAAGTCGTTGTTTTTCCCGAACCCGTTGGGCCAGTGACTAAAAATATCCCATGCGATTGATTAATCGCTTCTTTAAAGCCCGACAAAATTTCATTGTTCATACCTAATGAAACCAAATCGAATCTTGCTGACGTTTTATCTAACAAGCGAAGAACGACTCTTTCACCATGTTGAGAAGGCAATGTTGACAACCTGATATCAACTGAATGATCTGCAATTCGAATAGATATTCTGCCATCTTGCGGTAAGCGCTTTTCAGCAATATCCAAGTTAGCCATCACTTTCAAACGAGACACCAATGCCGAATGTAACTCTCTTTTTGATTCTAAAATATTTTTGAGAATGCCATCCACGCGAAACCTGACGACTGATTTTTTCTCATAGGCTTCAAAGTGGATATCCGATGCTCGATCTCTAACTGCCTGGCTTATTAAAACATTAATCAGCCGAATAATTGGCGCGTCTGCTGAGCTCTCAAGAAGATCTAAAGTTTCAGGGATTTCTTCTGATAGTTTACTTAAATCAAACGAACCTTCAATATCATCTGCAACTTGCAAGGCCTCAGAACCATTGCTGCCATAGGCATTACGTAATAGGCTATCAAATTCTTTTTCTTCAATCGTTGAAAAATAAATTTCATCATCTAAATGGCGTTTAAGTTCGACGACCAACGCCATTTTGGGCTTCCCATTAACTGCAACTTCATAGCCTTGCTCACTATGAGAGACCACTAAGGCTCGATTAGATTTCGCGAATGCATAAGGCAGCAAATGGGAAAGTGATGAATCCATTTTAAGCATCTTTCTTCATTTACCTAAAATCAGAAACCAGACTTACTTTTATAGGCATTTTCAGGCAATGCATATAACCAAATCGCTTCAAGAAGTTCGCCCTCACTTACTGGAAGATCCTGTTCATTTTGATTTTTTTCACCACTAGAGAATTCAGATAGACGATCAACATCATCATATGAAAGTAGACCTTCAGCACGAGAGAGCTGCTTTTCACTTTGACCGCGAATATAGTTATATTTATCTTTAGTGAAATCACTAATATTATTATTTTCATCAATGATTCTTGGACGTAAAAATACCATCAAATTTGTTTTAACAACTTGATCACTACGACGCTTAAATAAGTTCCCAAGTATAGGAATGCTTCCTAAAAAAGGAACCTTCTCATCAGTCTCAAATACATCATCGCGAATTAATCCACCTATAACGATTATTTTCCCACTTTCAGCTTGAACAGTAGCTGTAATTCGTCTTTCATCGGTAACCAAATCTGCAGCGCCTTGCACTAATCTTGGGCTGACATTCGATATTTCCTGTTCAACAACCATTGTTACCAATCCCTCTGTATTTACTCTTGGCGTAACAGTTAACTTCAAACCAACGTCGCGTCGCTCAATCGTTTGAAAAGGGTTAACAGATGTTGTCGATGTATTGCCATTGTCTTGATTATTGTTAGTCGTTGTTTGATTTTGCCCAGTTGTGAACTGCCCAGTAATAAATGGCACTTGTTGACCGACGATGATTTCTGCTGTCTCATTATCTATCGTCAACAAATTAGGCGTTGATAAAATGTTTGTATTGGAATCACTCCTTAATGCTCTTAACACAACACTCAGATCAGGCACGACTGCGCCCAAAGGATTCAGTACAAATTCGTTCACAATATTAAAATTCAAACCACCATTAATATCCGTAAAATTTGTTCCGAGACTTCCACCTCCACCAGAATTAACATTCGAAGTGAAATCAATACCTAGATCAGCCGCTTTATTCACTGACACTTCAGCAATAATCGCTTCAATAAAAACTTGTTTGCGTCTGACGTCCAATTTCTCAATGACTGATTGCAAAGCAAGAAAATCGACCGAGTTAGCATAAATAATCAAGGAGTTTGTCGCTTCGTGAACTTGGACATTTAAAGCGTCTGTCGTGTCTTTTAAGCCTGGAGAAATTTGCTTGCCTACTTCCGTCAAAATTGACGCCATATCTACCGCTTTTGCATAGTTCAAATTGACCACATGCACGTCACGAGTTTTTGGCCTTTCCTTATCCAAACTTTCCACCAGTGAGGAAATAATAGCAAAAGCTTCATCTGAACCATTAACGATCAAGGAATTTGAAGACTCTTCAGCATAAACAGTAGCTTTATTTGAAGTAGCTCCGGCTTCTCCTTGATTTAGAACATCACCAATCAAGGCAGCAATTGCTTCACGCAATTTTGTCGCTTGCACATACTTCAACGGAATAATACGAATATTAAAACTAGCATCGGCTACATCAAGATAATTCAAAATATCCAATATTCTTTTCACATTCCCTTCAGTATCTGTGAAAACAATGGTGTTTGATCTTGGATGAATAGCAACATGACTCTCGGCAGCGATCAATGGCCTGATCACAGGCAAAACATCCGCTGGCGTCGCATTCTTGAGCTTATAAACCTGAGTAACCAAGCCATCTGCACTAGTCACAGGGTTTTCTTGATCGTATTGGGTTGGCAAAGGTAATTGCTTACTACTGGCAACAGGAACAATTTTAGTAATATCACCCACTTTCACGGCTGAGAGATTATGTACATCTAGGACTGACAAAAACACATCATAAACTTGGTCAGCTTCTAGCTCAGAACCGGAATATAAAGTCACCTTTG
>CALKZN010000139.1 GCA_938002995.1 uncultured Arenicellaceae bacterium
GGTTTGGTCGCTCGTCACGCCCTGAGATTTATTCACCTCTCGGCGTTCCGTTACTCTATATTTTGCATTGCCTCGTATACGCGTCACCCAAAATATACCTTTGTTAGTCAATTGGTTATGCCAGTTATAGTCCGAATAACCTTTATCAAAGACGACTACACTGCCTTTAGGAAAGTCCATCAACTTAGCTTGAGTCTGGTCACCCACTTTACCTAGAGTAACCGCAGCAAACGCTGGAATTAATCCATCATGATCTAGGCCAATATGAAGTTTATAAGCGCCTTTCATTCGATTATATTCGGCCTTCGGAAAGACCTTCATTGAGACATCTAGAAGTGAAGCATCTAACGAGAACAACTTTCGTTTAAATCGAAAAGAATGCCTAGGAGATGACTGCTGGCATCGAGAATAAAGCTTTGCAAACAGTGCTTGGAAAAATGCAGGTGACTGCTGTTGGTTCGTGCGCGCTAAAGTTGTCCGTGTAATTTTCGCACTACCCAAGTGGTAGCGAAGCTGAGGTTGACGATCCAATGTTGACTCAATATCTCGTAAGCTTGATCGTCCAGCGAGTTGTGCTGTAGCAAGAGCTACGAACTGAGTCCATCGGCTCATGGCATCACTACGGCGTTTGCCATCGTGCTCTTTTGCTAGTTTCAAGAATTCATGTCTCGGTACGAATTTTAGAATTTGTGAAAAGACAGTGTTATTATGAGCCATAGCTTAAATCCTCTTGTTATTACAACGTTTGTTCGCACTTCCATTGTATAACAAAGTGGGGTTTAAGCTTTTTTATTGTTCGTTAAGTGGGACAGCAATGCGTCTGACTAGATTCTTTTGCCATCACCATCTTTTTTGTGAATTACATTATTACTTTTTATGTCCCTATAGACGAGTGTGAAGCTGTCAAGAAAGCGATGTTTGCTGTTGGCGCTGGATCACTTGGGAATTATGATCAATGTTGTTGGCAAGTGTTAGGTCAAGGGCAATTCCGAGCTTTGCAAGGTAGTCAACCCGCCGTAGGTCAGCAAGAAGTATTGGCAAAATTAGATGAGTTTCGAGTTGAAATGTTGTGTGATGAGCATCATTTAAACAAAGCTATACAAGCAATGAAAAAGGCACATCCTTATGAAGAAGTTGCTTTTAATGTCACTGCAAATATTGATATATAAGCTAAATAATGATCGAAAATATACCCTCTCAAACTACTGGTGCTGACAATATAGCTCCTAAAAATAATGGCACGGAAGTTCTGCCAGCATGGGCGACTAAAATTGGCAATATTTTACGAATATTAGCTTATTTCATGCCTAGTGCGGTCTCTAAGTTTATGGCGAAAATGTGGTTCAAGCCATATATGTCTAAGCAGAAGCAACATGTGACTGATTGGCAAAAAAAAGCGGATAAAGAAATAGAATTGCCTAAAGGGCAAGCTTTTTTATTTTCAAGAGCTGAGCAATTATCTAAGCAAGAAAAGCCCCTAGTTGTTTGTATTCATGGCTGGCGTGGCCGTGCACATCAAATGCGCCGCTTTCTTGATCCTCTGCTAGATCGAGGCTTCCAAGTTGTGATGGTTAACTTGCCTGCACATTGCGATACAGACCCTAATCAAACAGATATTTATGAATGTGCTGAAGTGATTAAACAATTGGCTCAAAAATTAGGGCCGATTGATTCGATTATTGCGCATAGTTTTGGCACACCTGTGACTGCTTTGGCATTAAATGAAAATTTGAAAATTAGGAAATTAATGTTTCTTGCTGGAAATTTCAATATTCGACATTTGCTCATGCAATATGCTCAGGCGTTTGATCTTGAAAGGCTTGTACCAAGAATTGAGCAGCATTTAAAAAAAATGTGCGATGAACTCATTTTCGAAGGATCATGGGAGAACTTAAGGATGGAAGTGATTATTGGAAATTTATTGCATGCGGAAGATGTCCAATTTTGGCAAGACCCAGAAGACACTGAAATTAGTATTCCGACGAATCTACAAATTCATCAATATTTAAAAGATCATGGAAAATCCACTAGCATTAATGAAGTTGCTGATCTTGGACATTTTAATATTTTGAAATCGAATGAAGTGGTGGAACGTATTTGCGATCGTTTGGTTTAATCGCATGGCAGTACTTATAAAGTCTAGGAACTTTATTTTTAAAGAAGTAATTAATAGTGAATTGCCACTCGCCATGCCAGGCTTGCTCATTTTTTGTGAGCACAAAAAATACCCAAAGGGCTCGCTGACGGAACCAAAAAAAGGCGACCAACTCATTGTCGCTTCACGATTCTCTGCGTTCCTGTCAAAATCGAAATTATGTCCTTGCCGGACAGGCATTCATTTTTTGCTTGCCCAAAAAACGAATCAAAAAAGGCAAGCCTAATCAATTGCCCTTCGGGTTCCTTCCGTGAGAATCAAAAATCGGCGCGAATGCAAACTCGCTCCGCTCAAACATGCATTCACTTAACCCAATTTTTAATTATCACTCCAGCAATTAATTTTTATGGCAATATAAAATAACAATAAAAAAACATAGAGCAAGAATGCAGAGAATAAATAAGCAAGGCGTACTTTTATTTTTAATAACCTTAGTTGGGTGTAATCAAGAAAACTCAGTTATTCAAATTGAAGCTTCTGCATGTGCCAGTCAACTAAGCAATGGACAAATAGTTGAGTGTGAATCTAATAATTCTAAGTTTAGTGAAGATATAAAAAAGTTTGAAAAAATAGATTCGAAATTTCCTGAAATTAAATCGCCTAATTCTGAAATTTTTATTCCAATTTTAGTAAGTAAAACTGGTGAAATTAAATTGTCAGATGGGAAACTATTAAAGCTTGCTGGTTTGGATTGTAATCATCAAGATTTAAAAAAATTTATGACTGCATTTACGATGAGTGATAAAACAGGCATGAAGTATGTTGAAACTGGATTTAAAGATGAGAAATATATTTATGTT
>CALKZN010000140.1 GCA_938002995.1 uncultured Arenicellaceae bacterium
AAACCTCGATCATGCAAGACCTTTTTTAATGAATGAAATACTTCAGTACCCGCACGCAAGGCTTCAGAAAAATTCGGCAAGCCAACAGGCAAAATCATAAACTCTTGAAAATCAATCGAGTTATCAGCATGTTCACCACCATTGATGATATTCATTTGAGGCACTGGCATTGATAAGCGTTCATTACCAAACAACTCAGCATAATAACGATAAAGTGGCATCTTTTTGCTTTGAGCCGCAGCCTTAGACACCGCTAAAGAAGCCGCTAAGATTGCGTTTGCGCCTAATTTATTTTTATTTTCAGTGCCGTCTAGGTCGATCATTGATTGATCAATTGCACGTTGATCTAAAGCATTTTTCCCAATCAATAACTCTTGAATCGCACCGTTAACATTGGCAACAGCTTTAGAAACACCTTTACCAAGATATTTTGTTTTATCTCCATCGCGCAACTCTAAGGCTTCTAATGAACCTGTTGAAGCTCCCGATGGTGCTGCCGCTCGGCCAAAAGCACCGTCATCTAAGACAACATCTGCCTCTATCGTTGGGTTACCACGGGAATCAAGAATTTGACGAGCAAAAATGGATTTAATAGTAGACATGATTTAATTCAAAAGTCGAAAATAATAAGATTAGGTTAGATTTAAAAAAGCAATAATATATTCATTAAAGAAAGAAAATCGCTAGCTCAATTCTTTAGCCACTGCATCAAGCTGCTTTAATTGTTTTAATAGCTTAGCAAGCTCATTCATTGGCCATGCGTTAGGACCATCACTGAATGCTTTTTCAGGATTAGGGTGCGTCTCCATGAACAGCCCTGAAACGCCAACAGCTACGGCTGCTCTGGCTAAGGTTGGGACAAACTCACGTTGTCCTCCTGATTTATTACCTTGCCCGCCTGGGAGCTGTACAGAGTGTGTTGCATCAAAAACAACTGGGCAATTAGTCTCTCGCATTTGCGCAAGTGAGCGCATATCTACAACAAGGTTGTTATAGCCAAAACTGGAACCTCGTTCACAGACCATAACGTTACCCGCACCACCGGCATCAATTGCTTTTTCAGCAACGTTTGTCATTTCAGGAGGTGATAAGAATTGGCCTTTTTTTATATTCACTGGCTTGCCACAAGCACCAACGGCTTGCATCAAATCAGTTTGACGGCATAAAAAAGCGGGGGTTTGTAATACATCGACAACAGATGCTACTTTTTCAACTTGTTCTGGTGCGTGTACATCGGTTAGAACCGGCAGACCAGTCACATCACGTACTTCAGCCAATATGTCCAAACCCTCATCAATTTGAGGACCTCGAAATGATGAAATAGACGTACGATTAGCTTTGTCGAAAGAGGACTTATAAATCACATGAATTCCGACCTCATCAGCAATATCTTTAATACGCTTTGCCGTTTCTAATGCGAATTCCCTAGACTCAATAACACATGGGCCTGCAATCAAGAAGAACGGCTGATCTAAACCAATTTTTTTACCGCAAAGTTCCATTATGTCACCTCATTTAATTATAAATTTTCATCAATTAGATTGTTAGCATGTATCTAGCAACACATTTCAACGTTCTTCTTGATAGTCTTTAGCTGCTTTAATATATGCTGAGAATAACGGATGCCCAAAGCGTGGGTTAGACGTAAACTCAGGATGAAATTGACTAGCCACAAACCAACGATGATCTGGCATTTCAATCATTTCTACTAAATCATCTTTCGACGTACCAGAAATAATCAAACCTGACTCTTCTAAAGCTGGCCTTAATTCATTATTCACTTCATAACGGTGGCGATGACGTTCAACAATAACATCTTCACCATAGACTTCTCTGGCCAATGAGTCTGATTTTAGAAAACAACGTTGTCCACCAAGACGCATAGTACCGCCCAAATCAGAGTCTTCATCACGGTTTTCTACAGAACCGTCTTCATTAGTCCATTCACTAATCAGGCCAACAACAGGTTTACTGGTTTTAGCATTAAACTCAGAACTATTCGCATCCGACCAACCGACAACTTCACGCGCATAACCGATTACTGCGACTTGCATACCTAAGCAAATACCCAAATATGGAATATTATTTTTTCTAGCATAATTCGCTGCTGCAATTTTGCCTTCTATGCCACGATCACCGAAACCGCCCGCAACCAAAATACCATCAGCATTTGCAAAAATCCCATCAATACCTTTTGAGCCATCGCCTTCTAAGGTTTCAGCATCAACATAATGAATATTGACTTTATTCAATGTGTGAATGCCTGCATGTATTAAAGATTCAGACAAAGATTTATAGGATTCAGTCAGACCAATATATTTACCGACTAAGGCAATAGTCACTTCGCCTTCAGGATGTTTTTTATTGTATACAACATTCTGCCAAACCGACAAATCAGCAGGAGGAACGTCTAGGCGTAAGTGATTAACGACTAGTTCATCAACTTTTTGTTCATGGTAGAGCAACGGAATTTCATAAATATTATCAACGTCTATACCAGAAATAACCGCATCCGCAGACACGTTAGTAAAAAGTGCAATTTTCTTTTTTGCGCTCTCAGGCAAATGTTCAGCAACACGGCAAAGTAAAATATCAGGCTGGATACCAATGCTACGAAGCTCTTTCACAGAGTGTTGTGTTGGCTTTGTTTTTATTTCACCCGCTACTGCAATATAGGGAACTAAGGTCAAATGCATAAACATCACATTTTCATAACCTAGATTAACGCGCATTTGGCGAATAGCTTCCATAAACGGCAATGATTCAATATCACCCACTGTGCCACCAATTTCTACCATAGCGACATCGGCACCTTCAGCACCCGCATGTATCGCGTCTTTCATTTCATCCGTTATGTGAGGAATGACTTGAACAGTTCCGCCCAGATATTCACCACGACGTTCCTTGCGCAAAACACGCTCATAAATTCGGCCTGTAGTGAAATTATTTTTTTGCGTGAGTTTGCAACTCACAAAACGTTCGTAGTGGCCCAAATCCAGATCTGTTTCAGCGCCATCATCGGTCACGAAAACTTCACCATGTTGGAGTGGACTCATCGTTCCTGGGTCAACATTAATATAGGGATCCAGCTTCATCATGGTTATTTTCAAACCACGCGCTTCAAGCAAAGCACCTAATGATGCGGCGGCGATACCCTTACCAAGAGAAGAAACTACACCGCCAGTAATAAATACGAATTTAGTCATTGAATTTAGTCACTATAATCAACTAATTTACATAAACACATGATTTAACTCATGCAAAAATTATCAAACATGACATCATTTACTGGCAATGATCGCTTTAAAAAAGCAGGAATCAAAGACTCTTAAACAAATGAAAATAATGTGGATCAGACGGTGTCACAGGATACCAGAGCGAGACATTTTCGACAATGCGTTTTACTCGGCAAATCAGATTCTTTTGCAATAAATAACAGTGCGTATTAAAGAAAAATCTTACTACGCATCTACCAAGCGTAAATAAAAATCACTCTGTTTCTGCCCTCCTATTAGGTCAACAAATTTATTATCTGATTGGGTAATAAATAATGCATTATGCCGACGCCAAGGCGGCACTTTTGCCGCTTGAAAACAATTTTTTGCCTGAACATGGCCTTCACCATTTGGCAAAAAAATAGAGTTCACATCATCCACTGTTCTTAACTCTAGTGCGCTTCCATAATATTTACTTCCTTCATTACAACATAGCTCCCACGTTATAGAACTTGAGAAGTACTCGATCAATGACAATGGTTGATTGCTATTGTTCCAAACAAGCGGCCAATCAATAGAATTGACTTGGACATCATTCTCAAAAGGCATCACATATAGGGTGTCTTGAAAATACCGATAACAACGCCTACCTCTTCTGAGTTCAGCACCTGAATTAGCGCCATTCAAAGACCAATCAAGCACTTTCAATAAATCCATTTCTGATTCAGCCGGAAATTGAATCAAGTCCAACCAACATCGAATAGCATTTAATTGTCTCGGCACGCTGAAAATTCTTAAGTTTTCCAAGGCTAAACCATAAGAATTATCAAAAGGTGAGAAATCATACTGCTGTGACAACCCCAAATCATTTAACGCAAATTCCTGCATGAGCTGTTCTGCATCAGCAATTCGATGACTTAACTTACTCAACTGTCGGTTCGTATCAGGCTTAATTTCATGCAATGCAGGCATCACATTATGTCGAATTGCATTGCGCCTAAATTCAAGCACTTGATTACTAGGATCTTCTATCCATTGTAATTTTTGTTGTTTGGCATATCCCTTCAATTCCGCTTGTGTAAAACCTAATAGCGGCCTGATCAAGGTTCGTCGATTTTTACTGCCAAATTTTGATATATCTTTTTTTGCTGCAATCCCTCGCAAGCCTTTTAAACCTGTACCTCTGAGCATATTTAACAGCATCGTTTCTGCTTGATCATCACAATGGTGAGCCGTCAACAATACGCCATTTTCCAGACTGGAATGGCTGCTCATTATTTGTTTCATGATCAGTTCAAACCAAATATAACGAGCTTTTCTAGCAGAAGCCTCAAGGCCAATTTTTTTATCAAGCTCAAACCCTCCTGCATTGAGGTAAAAATCAACAGCATAATTCTTACATAGATCATCGCAAAACGTTGCCCATTTAGCTGAGTCGCTTTGTAAACCATGATCATAATGCAAAACGATTACCTTAATGTCAGGACAAGACTTTGCATGAACTGCTAGCATATCCAACAAGACACATGAATCCAAACCGCCACTCAATGCTACAAAAAACGCCGAACCCCTCAAAGGGAATTCGGCGCTAAGCATTTGAAATTCTTCTACAAATTTTTGATAAATTGCCAGAATAAAACCCTCAAATCATCATCGTTAATAGCTTTTGATTATTCTTCAAAACGTCCATATGCAGTAATTCGATCATAGCGTTGTTCTAATAGTTCATCGACACTCAAAACACCACGCTTAACTTCACCTAGATGACGAGTTAAAGTTTCACGAATTTTCTCTACCATCCCATCAATATCACGATGAGCGCCGCCTATAGGTTCTTCTATCACTTCGTCGACCAAACCTAATTCAAACAAATTTTCTGCGGTGAGTTTTAATGCTTCAGCCGCTTCTTTAGCTTTTTCGGCACTTTTCCATAAAATCGAAGCACAACCTTCTGGTGAAATCACCGAATAAATTGAATATTGCAACATCAACAAACGATCACCCACGCCAATAGCTAGTGCGCCGCCTGAACCACCTTCACCAATGACCAATGAAATAATCGGCACTTTCAATTGCGCCATTTCATATAAGTTCCGCGCAATTGCTTCACTTTGTCCACGTTCTTCTGCGCCAATGCCAGGATATGCACCCGGTGTATCAATTAATGTAACTATTGGCATATTAAAACGCTCAGCCAGCTTCATTAAACGTAAGGCTTTACGATACCCTTCTGGACGCGGCATACCAAAATTATGACGAATTTTATCATTTGTTTTACGGCCCTTCTCATGACCAATCACCATCACGGCTTGACCATTTAAACGTGCAGTGCCACCAATTAACGCACGATCATCCGAATACATACGATCGCCATGCAACTCTTGAAATTCATCAAAAACAAGATTGATGTAATCCAAAGTATAAGGGCGTTGTGGGTGACGTGAAAGTTGTGCAACTTGCCACGGATCTAAAGCAGAAAAAATATTTGTTTCTAACTTGTTGCATTTCTTCATCAAGCGTTCAAGCTCTTCAGAAATATCAACTTTTTCTTTATCGTCGATACGTTCGCTATCGCTCAACTTCTTTAGTTCAGCAATTTTTTGTTGCAATTCAACAATTGGTTGCTCAAATTCTAAATGGTCCATAAGTCGTTTAATTTTCTAATTCGTTTAATTTCTTAAATTTTAAATCACATTAAGCTGGCGCGAGTATAGCACTTCAAAACTATATCCAGGTATCGAAACTTGGTGGATTTTCATGCTATCTAAGCCCGATTAATCCTCACATCCAGCTTAATTTCCCCTGAAGACTTACCACACTTCCCACAATGATTAAGGTTGGTGCTTGGACTTTTTCAGTTTTAATTAATTCTGGCATAGTTGCTAAGGTTCCAATTAATACGCGCTGGTCTGGTCGTGTGCCTTTTTCAACAATTGCAATTGGCATATCTTCGGATAGGCCGTGCTCTATCAACTTTTCACAAATAACTGGCAAGCCTATCAAACCCATGTAAATAACCAATGTTTGGCTTGGGTTAGCTAAATGCGGCCAATCTAGATCGGCATAACCGTCTTTTAAATGCCCAGCAACAAATGTTACCGATTGGGCATGATCTCGATGTGTTAACGGAATGCCCGCATAGGTTGCACAGCCGCTCGCAGAAGTAATGCCAGGCACGACTTGAAAAGGAATTTTCTCTTCAAAAAGTTCTTCAATTTCTTCACCTCCACGACCAAAAATAAAAGGATCTCCTCCTTTTAAGCGAACAACTCGCTTACCTTGTTTAGCTAACTTAACTAACAATTGATTGATTCCTTCTTGTGGTACGGCATGATTTGCTCGCCGTTTTCCAACGTAGATCCGATCAGCATCGCGTCGGCATAAATTCAAAATTTCATCGCTAACTAAAGCATCATGCAGAACCACATCGCATTGCTGCATCAGCCTTAAGGCACGAAAGGTTAATAAATCAGGATCACCTGGACCGGCCCCTACTAACCAAACCTCACCAATACCATCTTCCTTAGTATATTCAGTCGATTCAAATGCAGCAGCCAAGGCTTGTGCTCCTTGCTCTAGCCTGCCTGTTAGATATAACTCGGCGATTTCACCTTCCAATACTTTATCCCAAAATCGTCGGCGTTGATCCTCATCAGGTAAAACTGTTTTTGCTTTTTCGCGATTATCTTTCATCGCCTGAGCCATATGAGAGTAATTACTTGGGATAAGCGCTTCTACCTTGCCGCGTAAATCTCGCGCCATCACTGGCGCCCCTCCACCTGTTGAAATAGCAATGGTCACCACTCCACGGTCCACAATTGAAGGCGTAATAAAGCTACACAATTCAGGCTGATCAACAACATTGACTGGGATATTCAAAGATTGGGCCAATTCAGAAACCCGTCGATTCACATCTGGGTCATCTGTTGCTGCTGTTATTAACCGATAGCCTTTGATATCACTATCTTGAAATTCACGTGGCAAGTGCTTGATTTTATCAAGCATTTCATTTCTCACCGTTTTCGAAAGTTCTGGTGAAATCACTGTCATTTTTGCACCAGCAGATAATTGTAAACGGATTTTACGTGCGGCCACTTCACCGCCACCAACAACTAAACAAGGCTGGTTCTTTAAATCGACAAATATAGGATAATTTTGCATAAACCGAATGTTATCGAAATTATTCCCGATCACCAATGTATAGTAGATAGAAAAGTAGCGAATTAATGGTTAGAATCCCAATACAAGCTAGAGAAGTTAACAATATATGACTATAAACATTAAGCGTACCACCACTGAAACTCTGATGCGCGAAATCATTTCCAAGATTGCAGTAGGTCCTGATCGCGGAAAAGACATCACAAAACAAGAAGCATACCAAGCAACAAAAGCCTTATTAAACGGCAAGCTTGATGAAACTCATGCGGCATTGTTCTTAATAGGTTTACGCATGAAGAGTGAGTCTATGCTTGAATACACTGGCATATTCAAAGCAATAGAAGAGTCAGCTTCTCAAGTTGAAATTGATTTACCTAATTTGGTTTATTTAGCGGAACCTTATGATGGCTATAAGCGAGGCACTCCGGTAGCGCCTTATGTTCCAGCTGTACTGGCCGCTTGTGGTGTACCAACTATCATTCAGGGCGTGCATAGTGTCGGTCCAAAGTTTGGATTAACTCCTCATCAAACGTATTTAGCTAATGGCCTCTCTGTTAATTTAACAGCTAAGCAAGCGAGCAAGCGCCTACACGATTCAAATTGTGGTTGGGCATATATGGATCAATCTAGAGTATGTCCGAAACTTTATGCTCTAGGTCCTTTTCGCGACAAAATAGTTAAGCGTTCAGCGCTGACAACTCTAGAAAGATTATTGATTCCCATCAAGGCTGAAAATAATCATTTGGTATTAGGATATGTACACAAAGCATATCCAAAAATTTATGGCTCCATTGCTAGCATGGCTGGCTTTGATAAAGCTTTACTAATCAAAGGCTTAGAGGGAGGCATTTCTCCTGCATTAAACAAACCTTTACGCACTTTTGAAATGTCCGACAACAAACTTTCAAGAAAAGGTATTGATGAGACACCAATTGATTTGATGCGTCTGCATACGGGCATAAAAACTCGCAAATCGATTCGCTTAGCGCATATTAGTGGGGTAATCCAAGAACCTAAAAGCGCTAAATTCCAGATGTTACTCGCAACATCAGCACTCATTTTATCAAGGGTTAAAGACATCCCTCTAAACCGAGCAGTTATTCTAGCTAAAGTCGCATTAGAAAGTGGCGAGGCTGAAATACGTTTTTCCAATATGTAAACTTCAAATTTAGCTTATTGCTACTTAAGAGTCCATGCAGATACTTTCCATGTACATACTGGCTATTTACATATTAATGATGACGGCTAAGCCAGAAGGAAACTCAACATTGATATCATTTGATTCTTTTAATGATATCTCGCCTGAATAAGACTCCACAATATCATTGACCATAGACAAACCAATGCCTTGCCCTTCCGCCTGAACATCTAAACGGCGCCCCCTTTGCAAAACCTCATTTATTTGATCTTGCGGAATGCCAGGCCCATCATCCAGCACCTTAATATGCAGCTTTCGATCACCATCATTCGATATTACTACTGAAGCTCTAGATTTAGCCCATTTACAGGCATTTTCTAAAACATTCCCCAAAACCTCGGACAGATCATCGACATCGCCTTTAAACACCAAGTCAGATGCAATATTAGCTTCAATTAAAATCCCTTCTGGTTCATGTAATCGTTGCATCACAGCTATCAAACGTTGGACTTGCTCATAGCAAGAATAAGCTTGACGATAACTTGGCCTCACTGAAGTGCTGGTGCGATTTAGTTGGTAATTAATGACTGTCGCAATTCGATCAACTTGTTCTTGCAAAGCCGTTTGATCAATTTTTTTATTGGATAATTCAGCCCGAATAACAGCCAATGGTGTTTTCAAACTGTGTGCCAAATTAGCCAAACTCTCTTTCACACGCTTGATGTGTTGATTTTCGTTTGCCAAAAAAACATTCAAACTTTGCGTCAAACGATCTACTTCATTTGGATATTGATCTGAAAACTGTTGTTGCTCCCCTGCTTGAATTGATTCCAATTCATCAACAACCTTATTGATTGGCCTAAACAACCAACGGAATAATAAAATTTGTAAAAATACTAATCCTAAGCCTAAACCCAACAACCACAACAGTAAATTTTCTTTATAACCTTCTTGACGCCTTAAAAATGGCTCAGCATCATTGGCAACAATCAAATCAAATTGCTCAGAAAGAACGCCATCATTCCAATCAATTTTTAGGCTCAAAATATTATTAGAACTACTCAATTCTGAGCTACGCTCCACTAAAGGAATATCCCCAGTGATGCTAGAATAAAACTGATATTTTCCAAGTCTCGTTTCAACCTTGGGTAAACTCTGGCCGATCAATGAATTTGAACGCCAAAGTAAGCGTTGTTTTTGCCATACTTCAGCATAGACTCCAGAATTAGGCTGGTTAAATGCCGACACAGGCAAATCTTCTAAACTTAATACTCCTTTTTCATCGACATCAATAGCTCCTAACAACGACAACATATATGCGCGCAACTCACCTTCAGCAGCATTATTTAAACTATCTTCATAGGCGCGTAACAGCCCAAAACCAGCCAAAGAAAAAAAGAAAAACAACGTAAGTGCAGCAGCTAAGGCTGCACGATTTCGAAGGGACAGATTTTTAAATACCGTTAGCAATGAATTATTTTTCTCATTTCAGACAGTCGTGAACTTAAAAAAAACATGACTAGTCAGCCTTAACAAGGCGATAACCGCGTCCACGCAAGGTTTCTATGGGCTTGTGTTTAGAGCTAGGGTCTAACTTTGTACGCAGTCGTCGGACAAATACCTCAATCGTATTACTATCCTTATCATTATCTTCCGCATAAATATGCTCAACTAATTCTGTTTTTGAAACAACTTTGTCAATATTCAACATTAAATAATGCAGTAATCTATATTCATAAGCTGTTAGGTCAATATTTTCACCCGCGTATTTGACCACTTGTGTACCAACATCAACACTCAGGTCACCATTGGTTAACATATTGTCCGTCTGTCCGGCTACTCTACGCACCAATGCATTTACTCGAGCAATCAGTTCCTCTATATGGAAAGGCTTGGTTAAATAATCATCGGCACCGGCCTCTAAGCCTTCAACTTTTTCTTGCCATCGACTACGTGCCGTTAAAATCAAGATAGGGAACTTCTTATTTTGTTGACGCAAGGTTTTGATCACTTCTATGCCATCAACTTTTGGCAAACCTAAATCAATAACCGCCAGATCAATGGCATATTCTTCACCGCAATATAGTGCATCAGCACCATTATCGACGGCATCAACGATATAACCTTTTTCAGTTAAACGTTGTTCTAAATGCTCTCGAATACTCGCTTCATCTTCGGCAACCAATATACGCATAATCAGATATCAACAATCACGGTTTAGAAAGCATCATTGCACTTGTTCTAAACTAATAAAAACATGACTAATTTTGCTGCCTTTTAAGATACGAACTTTATAGCCCTTTTTCTTTCCTTGTTGCATAAACTTACTGCTTACCGCTTTTCCTTGCGTTTGACTTTCAGCCATTTTCATCGCTTTTTGACTTGCATTAGCTTCTGCTGCTTGAGCATTAAATCCAGCTAAAAAGAAAGACATTGCAAAAATAAAAAGCGTAGCTACATATTTGCTTTTCATTGATTCAGACAATGTTCTTTTTTTAGATAGTTTTAATACACGTAACTTCATTTTAATCACCTAGAAATTGATCAGCAAGCAAAGCATATCACCCTTGCTTGCTGATTTTAACTCCAAACTCATGATTCAACTCTTTTCAAGCCATTCATGCCTTTACTATGAATAGTCATAAGGCGTCACACTAACACGTACTTTCAAACGGTCACCTGGGTGATATTTAGTACGAGTCTTGTACACTTGACCACGATATTTATACTTCACTTTATAGCCAACCACTTTTTCTTCATAACGCACGTCTTGATAGGTATCACAATGTTGTACAACTTTATAATAACCTGACGGTTGATGATGATACGACCTCTTAGAGTGACCATTACCAATCAATCCACCAATCACAGCACCCGCCGCAGTAGAGATATCTCGACCATTTCGACCTCGAACACGCTTACCAACTTGGTTACCAACAGCCGCGCCAATTAATGCACCTACAATCTCATTTTTATGGCCATGGTGAGAACGATGTCTACGATTCTCATGCCACACTTTCTTGTCGTAACATTTCTCAATAGGAACAGATACTTTAATCTGTTTAGTAACCGGATAAACATCAATGACACGTGCATAATCTACGTTCTCGTAATCATTGTGATGTTTATTTTTACCTGCATTTGCAGTTGCTGAAAAAGCAACTAAAGAACCAATCGCAAGTGATAAGGCTGTTTTTTTAAATGTTTTCATAGCAGTCTCCGAAAAATATTTATGTATTTAGTTTCGATGAGTGCAGTGTATGCCCTACTTGCTGAACGCTAGCTGAACGAAAAATGAACCTTCCCTGAATACTGAAAAAAAGAAAAATATTGAATTAAATGCCTTTTCTAAAAGACTCC
>CALKZN010000141.1 GCA_938002995.1 uncultured Arenicellaceae bacterium
TAAGAAAACAGCCATTGGGTAAGAAATTGCAATTTGATAAATGGCGGAGCGGACGGGACTCGAACCCGCGACCCCCGGCGTGACAGGCCGGTATTCTAACCAACTGAACTACCGCTCCACACTTACTATGATGCTCAACTATAATAGTTAAGCTAATCCATTAATTTCTATAAATCCTTTTATCTTATTTATAAAAATAATCATTTATAAATAATGGTGGGTGCTACAGGATTCGAACCTGTGACCCTCGCCTTGTAAGGGCGATGCTCTACCAACTGAGCTAAGCACCCGTTTGAATGGGGAGAGCGTTATTACTAACAAGCTCCCCTTCAAGCGCGCGCTAGTTTAATGCATCTTTTAATGCTTTACCAGCCTTAAATTTAGCATTTTTTGACGCCTTAATTTGAATAGCTTCACCAGTACGAGGGTTACGTCCTGTACGTGCAGAACGCTCACCAACAGAGAATGTTCCAAAGCCAACAAGCGTCAAAGAATCACCCTTTTTAAGCGTTGAAGTGATTGCACCAAGAGTAGCTTCTAGAGCATCGCCAGCTGCAGATTTTGAGATGTCAGCTTGGCTTGCAATGTGGTCGATAAGTTCAGATTTATTCACGTTTATATCCTCAAGTAAAATTTATATTATTAGTCAGACTTTTTTAGTTTCGTTTTCAGCACTATTAACAAATAATGCTCTCCCATAAAAAAACATAAAAATAGGTCTTTTACTCCACTATGTATTTTCTTCGAACAATTACTCAAAAGAGAACATACATAGCGCAATAATTTTCTGACTGCTATTGTAATTTAATCGCTAATTTCGCGACATCGATATAGTGTTCTTTTTTTTTATAAAAAACAATATTGACTTAAAAAATAATTCCCGCTAAGCCTTATAGAATCTAGCTTTAACGGGAAATCATTAACAAACATTTAGATAGTAGGAATTCATTCTTACGACTTCAAAAGAAGAGTAGCTTTTAACTACTTGATTTTAATGACGAGCTGTAGAATTTTTATCCAAATCTGCAGCATCAACACTTGCAGATTCTTCACCTTTTTTCGCTAATATGAGACCAGAAAGTGGGCTCTCTAAAGCAATATCCAGCACCTCATCTATCCATTTAACCGGAAGAATCGTTAAATCTTTTTTAATTTTTTCTTCAATCTCAACTAAATCTTTTTCATTACCATGCGGAATGATGACGGTAGTGATACCTCCACGATGGGCAGCGAGCAACTTTTCTTTCAAACCACCTATCGGAAGCACTTCGCCACGCAATGTAATTTCACCTGTCATAGCGACATTAGCATTCACTGGTATTTCAGTTATTGCTGACATGATTGCAGTACACATGCCAACACCTGCACTTGGGCCGTCTTTAGGCGTAGCGCCTTCAGGGACATGCACATGAAAATCATGGTTATGAAAGTAGGCTTTATCAATGCCTAAATTTTCCGCACGACTACGCACAACTGTCATAGCTGCGTGAATAGATTCTTGCATCACATCACCTAGCTTACCCGTCGACAACTGCTTACCTTTGCCTGGCAAAGAAGCCGATTCGATAGTTAATAACTCACCACCAACTTCTGTCCATGCTAAACCAGTAACTTGACCAATACGATTTTCAGAATCAGCAAGACCAAAGCTAAATCGTTTAACACCTAAGTAATCATCTAAGTTATCGGCACTAATAATAATAGGCGTCTCAAGCTTATCAACCAATAATTGTTTAGTTACTTTACGAGAAATTTTAGCAATTTCACGCTCTAGTCCACGAACACCAGCTTCTCGTGTGTGATAACGAATGATCGATTGAATAGCCGAATCTTCAATAATAATTTCACCTTCTTTCAAGCCATTATTATCAATTTGCTTTTCAAGTAAATAATCGCTAGAAATCGCAAGTTTTTCATCTTCGGTGTAACCTTCAAGACGAATAATTTCCATACGATCTAATAATGGACCAGGAATATTTAAACTATTTGCCGTTGCTACAAACATAATGTCTGACAAATCGTACTCAACTTCCAAATAGTGATCAACGAAGGTGCTGTTTTGTTCAGGGTCCAATACTTCCAATAATGCGGAAGATGGATCACCACGAAAATCATTCGACATTTTGTCAATTTCATCGAGTAAAAACAAAGGATTCTTTGTTTTTACTTTTGTCATATTTTGAATGATTTTACCGGGCATAGAACCGATATAAGTACGTCGATGACCTCTAATTTCAGCTTCATCTCTGACACCACCAAGAGACATACGGATAAATTTACGGTTAGTCGCACGAGCTATTGATCGACCCAGCGATGTTTTACCCACGCCTGGAGGGCCAACCAAACATAAAATAGGGCCTTTTAGTTTTTTCTTACGTTGCTGAACAGCTAAATACTCAAGAATACGATCCTTAATTTTACTTAAGCCATAATGGTCTTCATCTAAAATAGTTTGCGCTTCTTGCAGATCTTTACGAATTCGGTCACGTTTTTTCCATGGAACACTGACTAATGCATCTATATAGCCTCGGACAACCGTTGCTTCAGACGACATCGGTGACATCATTTTTAATTTCTTTAATTCAGCGTCCGCTTTTTCTCGAGCCTCCTTACTCATGCCTGAGCTTTCAATTTTCTCAGAAATTTCATCGAACTCAGAAGCCCCATCTTCACCTTCACCCAACTCTTTCTGAATCGCCTTCATCTGCTCATTCAGATAATATTCGCGTTGGCTTTTTTCCATCTGTTTTTTGACACGGCCACGGATACGTTTTTCAACCCGCAACATGTCAATTTCATCTTCAAGGAAATCCAATAAGCGATTGATTCGTTCTGCTGGATTGATTAGTTCAAGTACTTCTTGCTTGTTCTCTACTTCAAATTCTAAATGTGCAGCAACAGAGTCCGCTAAACGACTGGCATCATCAATAGCATTCAATGTTGTCATAACCTCTGGAGCAACCTTCCCACTCATTTTGCTATAGGATTCAAACTCCTTTAACAAGGTCTTGACCATTACAGTCATTTCAATATCGGCAACACCCGATTCAACCTCTGCATCAACCTTCACAGAAAATGTAGGTTCTGTTTCAACAAACGATTGAATTCGAACACGATGCTCTCCTTCTACAAGCACCTTCACTGTGCCGTCAGGGAGTTTCAATAGTTGCATAATTGAAGCGATTACACCGACTTCAAAAATATCTTCTTGTTTTGGGTCTTCGACATTGGCATCTTTTTGGGAAGCGAGAATGATTTTTTTCTCACCTTCCATTGCCATTTCTAAGGCTTTAATAGAACGCTCACGTCCTACAAATAGTGGAATTACCATACCTGGAAATACTACGACATCACGCAATGGTAGTAATGGAATTACACTTTCAATTTTGTTTGGTTTGATTTCTGAATCAGACAT
This sequence comes from uncultured Arenicellaceae bacterium, assembly GCA_938002995.1. GTDB lineage: Bacteria > Pseudomonadota > Gammaproteobacteria > Arenicellales > Arenicellaceae > CALKZN01. The sequence goes on from CALKZN010000141.1 coordinate 3,416, forward strand.
AAAGCTCAATCACCTTCATTTAAACAATATATAAAAATTACATACTTTATTAGCTTTGAATATGGAGACATTGAGAATCGATATCAAGCAAATAAATTCGATAAACAATAAAAAAGGCGACTACTTAAATACGCCGCCTTTTGAGTTCACCTTTTATAAAGAAGCTTTAAGCCGCAGTGTTCGATTCTTCATAAATATAAAGTGGCGTAGCGCCATCTTCAATAGTTGACTTATCAACAGTCACTTTAGTAACACCATCTAATGAAGGAAGCTCATACATGGTTTCAAGCAAGGCATTCTCAAGAATAGAACGCAATCCTCGAGCACCAGTCTTTCTCATTTGAGCCTTTTCCGCAACAGCTAGCAATGCATCATCTCTAATTTCCAAATCAACACCATCTAATTGGAACAATTTTTGATATTGCTTTACTAAAGCATTCTTAGGTTCAGTCAGGATTTTAATCAAAGCATCTTGATCAAGCTCTTCTAAGGTTGCAATAATAGGCAAACGTCCAATAAACTCTGGAATCAAGCCATACTTAACCAAATCTTCTGGCTCAAGCTTGCTCAACATCTCTGTACTAGTCGAGCTACTATCTTTGCTTTTCACTTCCGCACCAAAACCTATGCCGCCCTTTTCTGAACGTTCACGTATCACTTGATCAAGGCCTGCAAAAGCACCACCACAAATAAATAAAATATTGCGAGTATCTACTTGTAAAAATTCTTGCTGAGGATGCTTCCTACCGCCTTGTGGAGGAACTGACGCAACCGAGCCTTCAATTAATTTCAACAATGCCTGTTGCACACCTTCACCAGAAACATCGCGAGTAATCGACGGATTATCAGATTTACGAGAAATTTTGTCGATTTCATCGATATAAACAATGCCGCGTTCTGCTTTTTCAACGTCATAATCACATTTCTGCAAAAGCTTTTGAATAATATTTTCAACATCTTCACCCACATAACCTGCTTCAGTTAATGTAGTTGCATCAGCCATTGTAAATGGGACATTTAATTGACGTGCCAAGGTTTCGGCAAGCAATGTTTTACCCGAACCTGTCGGGCCAATCAATAAAATATTGCTCTTAGAAATTTCAATACCATCTTTAGTATCTTCTTTCTCTAAGCGTTTATAGTGGTTATACACCGCTACAGACAACACACGTTTCGCTTTTTCCTGAGCGATAATATATTCATCTAAACCCGCATGAATTTCTTGCGGTTTAGCAAATTCGGTTTTTTCGCCTGTTTTAGAGAACTCATCCAATACTTCTTCGCGAATAATATCGTCACATAATTCTACGCATTCATCACAAATAAATACCGAAGGACCCGCTATTAGCTTACGAACTTCGTGCTGACTTTTTCCACAAAAAGAGCAATAAAGTAACTTTTCGTTACCGCTCTCTTCATTACCTGTATTGTCGTTTTTATCACTCATATTTTAATTGACCTGAAAAATTCTCTTTTCATTTCGAACTAATAGCGTTTTAACAGTAATTAATCATAATAATCAATTATTTTTAGCGCTTAAGTTGAATCCTATCGCGTGTGTTAATAATAATCAAAGCCCTTCTAGCTTTCAAATAGGACTTTCACACACATCCAAAATAGACTTAACGCTTATCAATCACTGAATCAACCAAGCCATAATCTGCAGACTCTTGCGCACTCATGAAATTATCACGCTCAGTATCCTGAGCAACTTCTTTTATGCTCTTGCCTGATCGGTCAGCTAAAATTTGATTCAAACTCTCTCGAATACGTAAAATTTCCTTCGCATGAATCTCAATATCGGTTGCTTGACCTTGAAAACCACCCAATGGTTGATGAATCATGATGCGAGCATTAGGTAAAGCAAAACGTTTGCCTGCAGCACCCGATGCCAACAATACGGCACCCATGCTAGCTGCTTGACCAATACAAACAGTACTTACATCAGGTTTAATGAATTGCATAGTGTCATAAATAGCCATACCCGCTGTCACAACACCGCCAGGGCTATTGATATATACATGAATGTCTTTATCTGGGTTTTCTGATTCCAAGTAAAGTAATTGAGCAACAATTAAATTAGCCATATTATCTTCAATTGCGCCAACAATAAAAATGACTCTTTCTTTAAGAAGACGTGAATAGATATCAAATGCTCGCTCTCCTCTACCGGTAGTTTCAACCACCATAGGGACAAGTCCTAATGCTTGCTCTTCTTGACTGCCATCATCTAACATTGCTGTTGGCGAACTAGCCGATTGAGCTGTATATGATGATAATTGTTGATTTTTAATACCAGACATAATTTTTCCCATTAATTTTTAGCTAATTGTATAGAAACAAAACCAGACAAACCATGCAAATATTTCACTGTTAAGCTGATTAATGACTATTGCTATTAACTTGTACTGTTTTTATTTTAATTCTATTGAATATATAGTGACGAATAAGCATAAAAAAACCCTGCCAAAGCAAGGTTTTTTTAAATATAGATAGGAAAAATTATTTAAGCAATTTTTCCATCTAACAAATCTTTTACTTTAACTTTCTCTTCAGAAGCAGTCGCTGATTCTAACAAGCTTTCAACAACCTGTGTTTCAAGAACTAAAGACTCAACTTGCGCCATACGCTGTTGATCAGAGTTATAGTAGTTTATAAATTCTGCAGGATCTTCGTAACCAGAAGCCATTTTCTCAATATATTCAGCAACTTGACCTTGATTAACCTTGATTTCCTTTTCTTCGATGTATTTCATCATGATTAGACCAAGAGCCACGCGTTTCTTTGCTTCTGGCTCCATTGCTTCCTCATTAGAACCAAATGCTTCAGGGTCCATGCCTCGTTGACGCATTTGATCTTTCTGATTTTCGACCATACGTTGCATTTCTTCTTTCACGAGTTTTCGTGGTACATCAATAGAAACCTTACTCACTAATGCATCAAATACACGAACACGATTCACTGAACTCAAAGTATTTTCAACATTGACACCCATTGTTTTTTCAACTTCTTCACGCAAGGCTTTCACATCATCACTGTTATAGCGCTTCGCGAATTCATCGTCGATTACAGGAAGTTTAGGTTCAGAAACTGAATGTACTTTGATAGCAAATTCTGCTTTTTTACCAGCAACTTCTTCACCTGGATAATCTTTAGGAAACTTCACTTCAATAGTTGTTTCTTGGTCACCTGTTAAGCCTTTCAAACCTTTTTCAAAATCTTCAAGCATTTGACCTTCACCCAAAACAACAGGAGCTTGTTCAGCTTTGCCGCCAGCAAATTCAACACCATCAACTGAACCAGTGAAATCAACAATGACCCGATCGCCTTTCTTAGACTTACGCTTAACTTCTTTCCATTCAATCTGTTGTTTTTGCAATTGTTCTAAAGAAAGATCGATGTCTTCCTCGCCCACCGTTGCAACGGCAGTTTTAATTTTGACGCCTTTCAAATCAACATCTTTAATCTCAGGCATCAAGTCAAAATCAGCTTCATAAACCAAGTCTTTACCTGGCTCCATCGTTACTGGAGACACATCAGGCAATGCAGCAGGATTCATTTTCTCTGCTTCTAATGCTTCACGCACTGTTTCATCAATCACTTTTTCAACAACTTCAAAATATACGGAATCACCATATCGTCCTTTGACGATATTCATTGGGACTTTACCTTTACGGAAGCCATCAATTTTGACGGTTTTTGAAAGCTCTTTTAAACGAGCATTAGAAGCTTTTTGTACACGTTCACTAGGAACGGTAACAGTCATTTTTCTAGAAATTGCGCCAGTTTTTTCAACAGATGTTTGCATAGAATGTCTCAATTCAAATTTATTCAATGCTAAGTTCTTATAAAACTTAGCTAAAATCACACGCCAAAGCAGCAATTAGCTGTTGGCATTCAGCCATATAAAAAGTGAAGAGCAGATATCAAGAAATGATGTCTGAGGACATAAAGCTAGTTAGGCAATATATGTTAAATGGTGCGAAAGGAGAGACTCGAACTCTCACGTCTTGCGACACTGGAACCTAAATCCAGCGCGTCTACCAATTCCGCCACTCTCGCGTACAACATTTAATCCACATTTTATACCCACAACTCTGATAACAAATCATTTTTCAATGAGCTCAGAATCTGGACGGCGAATTTTACCCTAATAAAACATCTACAAACAAGTAATTGAGTGTTTTTTTCTCAGGCTTAATAACACCGATGGTTCATCACGTATCCAAACGTTAAAACCATCAATAACTAGCATAAATGGGGTGACTGATGGGGCTCGAACCCACGACCACCGGAATCACAATCCGGGGCTCTACCAACTGAGCTACAATCACCATGATTTAAAAGTACTATTTATTATTTAAACTAGTTTAAATTAAATAGCCACTTCCTAGTCAAATAAATCTTAAACAGTATGCGATGTAAATGGTGCGCCCGACAGGACTCGAACCTGTAACCTACGGCTTAGAAGGCTGTTGCTCTATCCAGTTGATCTACGGGCGCTCGACCGTTAGACATTGATCAACCACTTAATCCAACTACTGTCTATGACTTAAATCAATGGTCGGGGTGGAGAGATTCGAACTCCCGACCCTCTGGACCCAAACCAGATGCGCTACCAGGCTGCGCTACACCCCGACGTTAACATTGCATTAATTGCTAAAAGCAACTAAACAAGTAAATTTCATTGATTTACTTAAGTGTAAACTCAAATTATAAATAATCAATACTTATAATCTTCATTCACCCCTAAGTGGTGGCGGGACTATACTCATTCATTCTGCTTCGGTCAATGCGGTTTTTCAAAATTTTTGCTTGATTTTAAGTCGACAAACCTCATCTTAATGCCAATCGAAAAAGCTTTGGTTTAATTCAAAGCTTCATCACTAAATTAATCACTAATTTACATAAAAAAATATCATTATGAGCAAAGCAACAACATATCAATTTGAAACGGAAATCTCTCAATTATTAGACTTAATGATCCACTCTTTATACAGCAAGAAAGAGATTTTCTTGCGAGAGCTGGTTTCAAACGCTTCGGATGCTATTGATAAGCGTCGATTTGAAGCGTTAACAGATGCGAGCCTTCTCCCTGATGAAAGTGAGATGCGTGTTCGTATCAGTTTAGACAAAGAAAATAACGCCATCACCATTGCTGACACTGGCTTAGGCATGTCTAAAGATGAAGTCGTTGAAAATATCGGCACTATTGCACGTTCAGGCACTAAAAAGTTCATGCAGGCCCTAGAAACAGCTAAAGAACAACAAAATGATGATGTAAATTTAATTGGCCAGTTTGGAGTGGGGTTTTATTCAGTATTTATGGTCGCCGACGAAGTAACTCTAACAACACGAAAAGCTGGCGAAGACAAAGCAACGCGTTGGGTATCTACAGGCAAAGGTGAATACACTATTGAAGAATGTAATAAAGACGATGTTGGTACAACGATTACACTCAGCTTAAAAGAAGATGAAAAAGAATATGCTGATGAATTTCGAATTGAAAATATCATTAAAAAATATTCAGATCACATCTCCCTTCCAGTTGAATTAGAAAAAACAATTACCGTCCCATCTAATGATGAAGACGATAGTGATGACAAGAAAGAACCTGAAGTAACGACTGAATGGACAGCTATAAATACAGGCGTTGCAATTTGGGCTCGCGATAAAAGTGACATCACTGAAGACGACTATAATAACTTCTATCAATCATTAGCATTTGATATGGAAGAACCTCTTTCAACCTTACATCACAAAGTTGAAGGAAATTTAGAGTACACCTCACTAATTTTCATCCCCAAGAAAGCGCCTTTTGATCTATATCAACAAAATGGCAAACGTGGTTTACAGCTCTATGTAAAACGCGTTTTCATTATGGATGACGCTGAAAACCTATTGCCTAGCTATTTACGTTTTGTTAAAGGCGTTATTGATGCGCAAGATTTACCATTGAATGTATCTCGCGAAATTCTACAAACCAACAAAGACATTGAAAAAATAAAAGGCCGCATTGTTAAACGTGTTATCGATGAGCTAACGCGCATGGGTAAGAATGATGCTGAACAATACCAAGGTTTCTGGCAAGAATTCGGTCAAGTAATCAAAGAAGGCGTCGTTGAAGATTTTGCAAACAAAGAAAAGTTACTACCTATCCTACGATTTGCTTCAACGCATAATGATGACGATTCACAAAACGTGTCATTTAATGATTACGTCGGCCGCATGAAAGAAGATCAAGACACGATTTATTACATCACCGCACAAAGTTTTGCAGCAGCAAAAGGCTCTCCGCATTTAGAGGTCTTTCGAAAGAAAGGTATTGAAGTCTTATTGCTTTCTGAACCTGTAGACGAGTGGCTTGCCAATAGCATCACTGAATTCGAAGGCAAAGCCTTAAAGTCAGTCAGCAAAGGCGGCATTGAATTAGACGAAGAAGAAAAGGAAGAACAACAAAAACAAGAAAAAGAATTTTCTGATATTTTAACATCTGTTAAAGAGTCTTTAAATGAACTTGTTAAAGATGTTCGCCTAACTAATCGTTTAACTGACTCCCCTGCTTGTTTAGTCGCTGACGAAAACGACCCAGGTGCAAACTTGGAACGTATTATGAAAGCGATGGGACAAGATATGCCGAGCAACAAACCTATTCTAGAGTTAAACCCAGAACATGCGATTGTTAAAAAACTGGATAAGTCTGATAGCAATTTTGACGACTGGGCGATGGTATTGTTTGATCAAGCAGCACTTGCAGAAGGTGCTCAATTACAAAATCCAGCGGATTATGTGAAACGCATCAACAAATTGCTAGCTGTGTAAAATCTCATTGATACAATAAGTTGAATTCAAACTAAACATACTGCCTAATAGCGCACATGCCTGTTTTTATATTATTTGTTAGCATCGTCTTATTGAGCCTTGTATTACAATGGCTCAGTAAACGTTGGTATATTGCAACAGGCGTGCCCTGCGCTATATTTACACTGTTAATATTATCCGGCGCACTTTTTCCAAAGTATATTTTTCCTGCATTTGCATTGGGATTGCCTATGATATTCTTTGCATCATTGCTTGGCAGTTATTTATACGAAACGCGATTAAACCCAGAACGTCACAATAGTGAGTCTAAAGAAAATATAGATGAACAGTAAATGACTAAAACTACTTAAACCAAAAAACACAGGTAAATCATTATGGATTTTGTCATCACCGCTCTCGATTATGAGAATCAAGTTGAAAAACGTCTAGCCAACCGTGAAGAACATGTCAAAGGTCTCACAGCTGCCGCCAAAAATGGCCAACTTATTAGCGCTGGCGCTATCACTAATGAAAAAGGTGAAATGATTGGTTCATCCGTTCATGTTCGCTTTGACTCTAAAGAAGCATTAGATCAATGGATCGCCAATGAACCCTATGTCATAAATGGCGTATGGGAGTCTATTGACATCAAAACAGTTAATCTTATTGATGTTGCTGTGTTAAAAGCATCTTAAAGAGCTTTTAATTACCGTTAAAATGTAAAAGGCCGATGGTTTGAACAACCCTCGGCCTTTTTATATTTATAGAATATTTATTGAATACAGCTCAATCTGCCTTAATTCGAGCGTCACTGACCCAATCAGTCTTCATATTATCACTCTCGAAGCTATTGCCTTCTCGATCAACAAAGAACTTACCAAAAGCAACAGACTCTTTGACAATGCTATTTGAGCCAATGCGTGTGTAGTCAAAAATAATGCTACGTTGAATATTGGCATCTTTACGTACATGACAACCATTACCAATCCACGTAGGACCAACAATCTTAGCGCCAGCCTCAACACGAGTACCACTGCCAATATATACAGGTCCTTGAATTTCAACACCTTGCTGAATATCGACGTTTAAGCCTGTCCACACTCCTGCAGAGATTTGCTTACCCGGCATAGGTATCGTTCTGAGTTCACCTTGCATAATCTTTTGGTTTGCTTCCCAAAAATCACTAATACGGCCTATATCAACCCAGTTAAAAGGTAAATTAATTGCATTAAACGGGAGGCCTTTCTCAATTATTTTAGGAAATAATTCACTACCAATATCAAATTCTTTGTCTTCTGGAATTAAATCAAAAATTTCTGGCTCAAAAATATAAATACCCGTATTCACTTGAGTAGAAAGAGCATCTTCAATACTAGGCTTCTCTTGAAACGAACTAATACGTCCATTTTCATCACTAACAACCACGCCATAATTCGACACTTGTGATTTAGGTACTTCCAAAGTACAAATACTAGCCACTGCCCCACTACGCCAATGTTCACGTACTGCTTGAGTCAGATCCAAGTCAATTAATGCATCACCGCAGACAACAAGGAATGTATCGTCAAAAAAACCGCTGAAATCTTGAATGCGTTTTAACCCACCGGCAGAACCTAATGCCGTCGAAATAATTTCTCCATTTTCAATGTGCCCTTCAAATGAATAGCCTATTTCCACGCCAAATCGTTCGCCATTGCCAAAATAGTCTTCGATTTTCTCCGGCAAGTGACTGACGTTGATCATGATTTCATTAAAACCATGCCGTTCTAATTCTTCAACCAAATACTCCATTACGGGCTTGCCCATAATAGGAATCATTGGCTTGGGCATTTCATACGTTAATGGCCGAACACGAGTTCCCTTACCCGCGGCTAAAATCATTGCTTTCATAGAGTTTTAATTGTTATTTAATATGCTGTGTTTTAGATGCACTTTTATAAAGTATTACTTTCAAAGCTGGCTAAGTATAAATCACAGGCTATTAAATTTCAGTTGAGATTCTCTTTAATTCTAAAAAGAGGATCTCAATGAATATCTCAGCTTAGTCTATATTAATTGAATACTAATACATTTTCTTCAAGCCCAACTTTAATCGCACTACCAGATTGATACTTCCCTGAAAGAATGGCCTCAGCTAAAGGATTCTCCAATAGTGTTTGAATTACTCGCTTTAATGGCCTGGCTCCATAAACTGGATCAAAGCCTTTTCCAGCAATATGTTGCAGCGCATCTTCATCGATCATCAACTCAATATTTTTATCAATCAAGCGTGTAGATAAACGTTCTAACTGAATTTTAGTAATATCCGCGATATGTTCACGTTTCAAGCCATGAAAAACAACAATATCGTCTAAGCGATTAACAAACTCTGGCCTAAAGTGCATGCCCACCTGCTCCATAACTTGTGATTTCATTTCATCATAAGTCGCCTCTGGTTGACTTTGAATCAGTTCAGAACCAAGATTAGACGTCATGATGATCACGGTATTCTTAAAATCTACAGTGCGACCTTGACCATCAGTCAATCGACCATCATCAAGCACTTGCAATAAGATATTAAACACATCTGGATGTGCCTTTTCGACCTCATCTAATAAAACCACTGAATAAGGCTTGCGACGCACAGCTTCAGTCAGATAGCCGCCTTGTTCATAACCTACATATCCCGGAGGTGCACCAACTAAACGAGAGACAGAGTGTTTTTCCATAAACTCTGACATATCGATTCGCACTAGAGCATTATCATCATCAAATAAGAATTCCGTTAAGGTTTTCGTCAATTCTGTTTTACCCACGCCTGTTGGTCCGAGAAACAAAAAGGAACCATAAGGCTTGTTTTGATCAGAAATGCCTGCTCTGGAGCGACGTATCGCATTAGAAACTGATTCAATCGCTTCTTGCTGGCCAATGACTCGTTCATGAAGTTTCTGTTCCATCTTCAATAGCTTGTCTTTTTCTCCTTCCAACATCTTGCTGACAGGAATACCTGTCCAGCTAGAAACTACATCAGCAATTTCATCTTCAGTCACTTTATTGCGCAACAATTGATGTTGAGCTTCGCCCTCTTCAGCTTGTTGCGCTGCTTGAAGTTGCGCTTCTAACTCAGGAATTTTGCCATATTGAAGCTCTGACACTCTGGCCAAATCACCAGCACGCTTTGAAGATTCCACTTCAATTTTCGCAGCATCTAAGGCTTCTTTAACTGTCTGAGCGCCTTGTACAGCGGCTTTTTCAGCATTCCAAATTTCTTCATATTCAGAAAACTGTTTCTCTAAATCAGTAATTTTCTCTTCAATATCCTCTAAACGCTTTTTAGAGGCATCATCAGACTCCTTTTTGAGTGCTTCTCGTTCAATTTTATTCTTAATTAAACGACGTTCTACTTTATCCATCGCCTCAGGCTTGGAATCAATTTCCATGCGAATACGACTAGCAGCTTCATCGATCAAATCAATAGCCTTATCAGGCAAGTTGCGATCGGTGATATAACGATGCGACAAAGTCGTTGCCGCTACCAATGCAGGATCAGTGATATCCACACCATGGTGAAGTTCATATTTCTCACTCAGCCCTCGCAAAATAGCAATGGTATCTTCAACCGTTGGTTCATCGACTTGAACTTTTTGAAAACGACGCTCTAAAGCGGCATCTTTCTCAATATATTGACGATACTCATCCAAAGTGGTTGCACCAACACAATGTAATTCACCACGAGCAAGCGCTGGTTTCAACATATTACCCGCATCCATTGCACCGTCGGATTTGCCCGCACCAACCATGGTATGCAATTCATCGATAAATAAAATAACTTGCCCTTCTTGTTTGGCAACTTCTTTGAGAACCGCTTTCAATCGTTCTTCAAAATCACCACGATATTTTGTGCCTGCCAGCAATAGCCCTAAATCTAAAGATAAGACTCGCTTACCTTTAATCGCTTCTGGCACCTCTCCATTAACAATACGCTGTGCTAAACCTTCAATAATGGCAGTTTTACCCACACCAGGCTCACCAATTAAGACTGGATTGTTTTTAGTCCGACGCTGAAGCACCTGAATCGTGCGTCGAACCTCATCATCACGGCCAATAATAGGATCAATTTTGCCTTCTTCAGCTCTCGCAGTCAGGTCTATCGTATATTTATTCAAGGCTTGCATTGCGTCTTCAGCATTTGCATCATCAATGCTATCGCCACCACGAACTTCCGCAATAGCCTGTTCTAGTGCTTGCTCAGTTAGGCCTAAGCTTTTTAGTAATTTACTCACTGAGTTTTTACTATCTTGCACCAGAGCTAATAAAAACAGATCACTTGAAATGTATTGATCATTCCGCTGTTGCGCCAGCTTATCGCACAGGTTCAAGACATTATTTAAACTCTTGGATACATGTACTTCATTCTCTTGCCCCGACACCGAAGCAAAGCTAGCTAGGTTATTATTAAGCGTTTCTCGAAGCTTATTAACAGGCACACCAACTTTCGCTAGCAAACCAGCAATACTGCCGCCCTCTTGAGTTAGCATTGCTAACAAAAGATGTTCTGCTTCAATAAATTGATGATCTTTGCCGAGCGCCAAACTTTGCGCTTCAGAAAAAGCAAGTTGAAATTTTGATGTTAATTTGTCAAATCTCATGTTGATGTATTCACTTTGTTGTTTAACCTGTTAAAGTTATGGGTATAACACTCACTTTTTCAAGCTAGATAAGACCATGACACAAACACCACCACTTCCTGAAGCCAGCATTATCACCGCTGATGTAAAAAGTTGTATTGAAGAAGACATCAAAACGGGAGATCTGACTGCTAATTTAATTCCTGCTTCGGCCATCATAGACGGCAAAATAATTGCTCGCGAAACAGGCATTATTTGTGGCATTGCATGGGCCAGTGAAGCCTTCCGACAAATTGATACAACTATCAATATTGATTGGCAAGTCAAAGATGGCGACATAGTGCATGATCAAACCGTTATATGCCGTATACATGGCAACGCCAGATCAATTTTAACCGCTGAACGCCAAGTATTAAATTTAATGCAAACACTGTCAGGCACCGCGACCACTGTCAGACATTATGTCGAGAGAATTAAGCACACCAAAGCCAAACTATTAGATACTCGTAAAACTATTCCAGGTCTGCGTGATGCACAAAAATATGCGGTTGTTTGTGGCAGCGGAATGAACCATCGCATGGGTTTATATGACGGTATTTTGATTAAAGAAAATCACCTCCGATGTGGCAAAAATCTAACGGAAGTCGTCAAAACAGCCATTGCTTCTGTGCCGGAAGGCACTCTAGTAGAACTAGAAGTCGAGCGCATTGAACAAATGCAAGAAGGCATTGCAGCTGGTATTAAACGTGTTTTACTCGACAACTTCACTTTAGAAGAGCTAGAAGAGGCGGTGAAAATCAACGCAGATCGTATCGACTTAGAAGCCTCTGGCAATGTTGCCATCGATACCATTCAAGAAATCGCCGAAACAGGTGTTGATTTTATTTCCAGTGGTGCAATCACAAAGCATGTTCGTGCTTTGGACTTATCATTATTATTTGATCTGCAATTAAATTAAGCTAATTTGCCGGTTAAACAGAAACGTAAAATATAAAATGAAACAGCGAGTGAACAATACAAGAAAACAATGCAAGACTTGATTGATCTCGTTTTAGAAACGGTTCTTCGCAGTGTTGTTTGGCGAACAACGTGGCATCTTGAACTTGGCACATTGATCATTGTTGGCGTTATTGCTTTCGCTATATTAGCTTACCGCCGCAGACGAAAAATAAGTAACACTACAAATAAACGAAGTAAGTACCGTTACCGTAAAAGGAATATCTGGAAAAAATGAAAATACTATTCACAAATATCACTTTAATCATTTTCTGTTTGATCATCGTAAGCTGTTCATCAGAGAATGATAACGGCAAAGACTCTAAAATTATCGAACCGCAAATGAAGGCTTTAGAAAAGGCAAAAAACGTAGAAAAGGAGTTATTAAAACGTAAAGAAAAACTCGATAATGAAGAAGTAAAGTATTAATTAAAACGATAAAAACATACATAATTTAAAATCCCTCTCAACCGGTTTATGCTTGAGTTTGAAGATCAATTAACTGATTATTTATAACTTTAATTAATGGCAGTTACACAGTTAGGTTTACACTCTCCATGTCAATACTTATTAAAAGCAGTATTTTTTCGACAACTAACTTATTTTATTAGATCAATTTTTTTTACCATTATCCTGTTATTCAATAATTTTTTTGAAATAAGACTCTTTAAGCCATTATTTATTTTTATACGTTTTTGACTAAAACTAGTAAATTTTTTTATATTCAAATTTTCAGTATATTGATTATTAAGCATTTCTGAAAGTTTTATCAATGGCTCCTGCGTACCCCCATTCAAACCGCATTGCCTATGAATGATTAAATTAGCGAAAGCAGTTCTTTCACTGGCAAGAAGATAATCCACTAATACCAATTCAGAGATTTCATACAATGAAGTTTGCATTACATTAATGCTTTGAAAGTAAAATGGTTGCTTCTCATTATGAAAAAAACTATCAGGTTTAGCTAAAAACTGATTTAAGCGACGTTGGTTAAGCAATAAAATTTTCTCTAACACCAAATCAGTCAATACATGAACCGCGCTTTTCATTTGAGATTTATTTGAAAAAATCAATGAACGTTTTGCTAGTTTCTGGGAAACCTGATAAATCGTCCAGCTTGCTTTTTTATCATCAATATCACTCGAATTGATTTGCTGCATTTCTTTAGGGAAACTTCGCGTTAAGAATTCAACACCTGGTTCAAATTTTTCAGGATTCGCAGGACAAAATTTTTGTTGATTAAGCTGCAATGATAATAGTTGACTTTTATTTGGCAGAGTTTGAAAACCTGTATTTAAATAAATTTTTGAATTTTCTAATAAAAAATATTGTGATAAAGCTGAAGTATCTTCCCTTAAACCAAACAACTCAATTTGAGTTTGATTCCATAATTTTTTTTCTAAATTAAATCGATTTTTAGAAATATTTTTTAGCTTAATTAAAGATTTCTCATTCAAATCATCAAGAACTTGAACATATTCATTGTTAAAACTGTTTCGGTACCAAGTATGAATAGCGTTGAGAATGAGGTTTTTCCTTACCGTCGGCTCAATCCACGTATCGTCAATATAGTTTATACGCTGCAATGTGGAGTCAAGCAAAGCGAAAGTATTCTCTAAACTTGTGATCAATCCTCGAGTGAGTAACTCTTGATTACCTTTAAAGCCATGACTCGATAACTCTGGAGGCATGGAAACAGAAATATTTCTATTCTTATAGCCTAAGGTTTTGTATATAGAATCAAATAATAAATCTGTTTTTGGAGACTCTAATACTTTATTGTAAAGATTTTTAGCATTCTTAACCCTTAACGTTGAGTTTTCATCTATATATATCGAAATAAATGCATCCAAAGAACCTTTATTACGATTTAACTGCAATTCAAGACTTTCTTTACCCGTTTCCGCAACGCTTGAAGCAAAGCTATCTGCAAGCTTTTCTTTAGCTATTAATTCTGTAGTATTTAATGAACAACTCACTAAAACACTTATTAAAAGAAAGCTATTCACGATTCTAATCATTCCTTTTTTAACTTCATTATTATTTTAAATACCATATTCACATAGATATATGTCATCAAGTAATGACTACATAGTTTTATATTCAATAAAACTATTTTTGAAGAAATGATTTAGCTTTAAAAAAAGGCT
>CALKZN010000142.1 GCA_938002995.1 uncultured Arenicellaceae bacterium
GAATACAATGAAAAAAATAATAATTTTGTCAACTCTGTTGATGCTAGCTTCATGTGGAAGTAATGAGACCTCAACGCGTGAAGTATCTGGTAATGCTGAACCTGCACAAACAGATACAGCAAACAATCAACAACCATCTGCTACAGACCCTTCAGGTGCTAGTCAATGTGGTGCTCTAGGACGCTTTGCATTCATAACTGTTTCTGATAACGACAGGCATTTTGATGCTATTTTCGATCAAAATGGAATCGTTCGATATCTCTTGAATGGTAGCCCTACTGGGACATACACAGTGTCTGAATCTCAGGTAGCTTTCGTTGGCCCTTTTGGTAGAAATAGCGCTGATTTAACTCTTACGTGGGATATCTCGATGGGCTCTGGTTGCGATATCAGACAATTAAGAGGTACTTCTCCTGCTGGCACAAGAATGGTAGCGAATAGAATTTAGCTATAAGCTACACTTTTGTTCTAGGACTTATTTTTAATAATAAAGGCATTGCCATTTTTGCTGAATTTCCACAAATGCTCTGAAGTGAAGTGTGGGTTTTTATCTAGGAATTCTTGCATCGCCTTTTGCTGACCTAACTCTTCGCTTTCACCATAGCTGAACCAGTCATCATACAAAATGATAGTATTGTGCTGAATGTAGGGAGTTACCCAATCTAGGGCCTCGACAGTTGAAGAATATAAGTCACAGTCCATCAAAATGACGCTAGCGGGCTTGAATTTGTGCTGGTCATGTAATTCAGTTGTTAATGAGTCAGAATAAAAACCTTCAATTAATGTGGCTTGGCTCATATCCATTCCATTGGATTCGAGGTTAGTTTCTACATCTTTCTTTGAGCAAGCAAATTGTCCTTCGAAAAAACGACCGTCTGCTACATCAATTCCTACTGCTTCTGGCAAACCCTCAAAAGAATCAAAGCCATAAAAATGAATATTATCTATCTTTAAAGTTTTGCTATGTTCAAAGGCTTTTAAGAAAGCATAACCTCTGAATAATCCGAACTCATAATAATCGCCAATATCGGCTGAAGGGTTATTTTCTAAAGCGATTTTAAATGCGCTATTAATTGCTTCAGGCGTTCCTTCGCTTAGGGTTCTAAATGAACCATTGAATTTATGATAAACATTTGAGCCCAATCTAAAAAGAGGCGGATAGACTTTTAATATGTTTTCAATCGTTGATTTTAAAGACATTTTATGAAAATTTTGAGTTAGGTTAAAATTCGGTAGATTATAACTATATTAGTGGAAATTTACCTGAATAAATTTACAAACCTTGTGTAAATGGTTTATCCAGTGAGCTTAAGATAAGCTGGGTAAATAGGGTTTTGCTTGCAATTTTATTGACAGCGGTCTTTTATGCAATTGATTAAATGTTTAGTGTGAACGTGTATTACGGCGATATTGGTCGGTGTCGTCTGCGTAATAAATGGATAGATAACTGTCATAACGTGACTCAGCCATAAGGCCTGCGTCAAGCGCAGCATGAATGGCACACTTTGGTTCTTGCAAGTGTTGACAGTTACTAAATTTACAATGTTGATGGATGGCGAATATCTCTGGGAAATAATTAGCCATTATCTCTCTGTCGATATCGATAATACCAAAGCCTCTGATGCCAGGTGTATCGATGATGTAACCCGGATTTGAGTCAGTGCCTGTGTTTTCTTTGGCAGGGCTGTTTGAAAGAGAGTTATTTGAAATAGGGGTGTTTGAAAGTTCGAACATTTCAGCGAAAGTTGTGGTGTGCTTGCCTTCACCATATTGTTCAGAAATTTCACCCGTCTTGAGCTGTAAATTTGGTTCTAGTGCATTAATCAGCGTCGACTTCCCAACTCCGCTATGTCCTGAAAAAAGATTCACATTATCGACTAATTTTTCTTTCAGTAAATCAATGTCAGATTGATTGAATGCTGACATTGTTAAACACTCATAACCAATGTCAGAATAAATATTTTTTAGATCGTTAAGTTGTTCCAGCGATTGCTGTTCATAAATGTCTATTTTATTGAAAATGATGGTGACTGGAATGCGATAGGCTTCTGCCGTGACAAGAAAGCGATCAATAAACACGGTTGATGTTTGGGGCTTAGCAAGAGTCACTATTAGGTAAGCACGATCAATGTTGGCAGCAATAATGTGCGAATGCTTGGATAAATTGACTGATTTTCTTGCAATACAGTTGTGCCGTTTTTCAATGGTAACAATAACGCCTTTAGTTCCTTTGTCAGTGCTGTCCGTTTTATTGTAATCGATTTCATATTGCACTCGATCGCCAACAGCAACAGGGTTGGTCGTACGCATGTCTTGCATGCGTAGCTTGCCTTTGATTCGACATTCCACTATCTCGCCATTATCCAAACAACGCACTTGGTGCAAATTGCCTGTTGAGCGCATGATAATGCCAAAACTGTTTTCTGAACTCGCGTCTTTGCTCATAAAACTTTAATTGAACCTTGTGTGTTGATAGGGTTCATTATAGTGGTAGAGCAATAGTGATAGAAAAATAATGTTAGAGCATTTTTTCAATTTTATGTTTTTGTTCCAGCAAAGAGTCTTTTAATTTAGACGCTGTTTCCAAGGTTTCCCGAACGGTATTAACAACACTTTCGGGCGCTCGACTGGTGAACTGTTCATTATCGATTTTTGCCTGATTTGAATCGATGTCTTTTTGCGCTTTTTCTAGTTCTTTGGTCAAACGTTGAAGCTCTTCTTGAGGGTCAATAAGACTGCCAAGTGGTAATAGGACATTCATGTCACCAACGACAATAGTTGCAGACTCTGGTGCATCTTTAGATTCAACCGTATTGATTGATTCAATTTTGCCAAACTTGCTTAGATAAACATTGTAATGCTCTAAGCGTGAAAGGTCACTTTCACTGGCATTTTCAAGCAATACTGGCAAAAGTTTGCCCGGATTGATGTTCATTTCGCCACGGATGTTGCGAACGCCTGTGATGATTGCTTGAATCCAAGCCATATCGGCCAAAGCAGAGTGATCAATTTTTCCTTCATCGCTTTGTGGGAATGCACACAACATGATTGTTGAAGACTTGGTTTTAACAATTGTATTAGTTTGTTGCCAAATTTCTTCAGTGATGAATGGCATGGCAGGGTGTAATAAACGCAGAATAGCATCTAAAACGAGCACCAAAGTTCTGCGCGTTCCAGCCTGTTGGGCTGCCGATGCCTTATCGTCATTAAGGGTGATTTTGCTGAGCTCTAAATACCAACTGCAATATTCATCCCACACGAATTGATAAAGATTGGAGGCCATTTGATCAAAGCGATAATCTTCAATGTTTTTGGCGACTTCCGCTTCGACTTCTTGCAAGCGAGAAACAATCCATTTGTCAGCAATAGATAACTCATACTTATTATGGTTAGGGCTGTCATGGTCGATTGCGCAATCATGACCTTCTGTATTCATCAGAACATAACGAGCGGCATTCCATAATTTGTTACAAAAATTACGATAACCATCAATACGACCTAAGTCGAAACGGATATCTCTACCCAATGTTGCTTGACTAGCAAAGGTAAAACGCAAAGCATCAGTGCCGTAAGATTCAATACCATCAGGGAATTGTTTGCGCGTCGATTTTTCAATCTTTTTCGCCATTTTAGGCTGCATCAAACCAACAGTTCGCTTAGTGACTAGGGACTCAAGATCAATGCCGTCAATCAAATCAATCGGATCTAAAACGTTGCCCTTAGATTTAGACATTTTTTGGCCTTCTTGATCACGAACCAAGCCATGAATATAGACTTCTTTGAAGGGCACATTGCCTGTGAATTTTTGACCAAACATGATCATACGGGCTACCCAGAAGAAAATAATGTCAAAGCCAGTAACAAGGACATTGTTTGGGTAGAATTCAGTAAGTTCTGGTGTTTCTTCAGGCCAGCCTAGTGTAGAGAAGGGCCACAATGCTGATGAAAACCATGTGTCTAAAACATCATTATCTTGCTCGAGCTTGATATCTGTTTTACCAGTCTTTTCAGTGGCTTGTTTCAGCGCTTCTTCTTCGGTTTTGGCGACATAGAAGTTGCCATCTTGATCGTACCAAGCAGGAATGCGGTGGCCCCACCAAATTTGTCGTGAAATGCACCAATCTTCAATATTGTTCATCCATTGAAAATAGGTATTTTCCCAGTTTTGCGGAACAAATTTAATATCACCTTCTTTGACGACTCGAATGGCTTCTTCAGCCAAAGGAGCAACTTTGACATACCATTGGTCTGTCAAAAAAGGTTCGATGACTGAGTTTGAACGATCACCACGAGGAACCACTAACTTATGATCTTCAACGTGGTCTAGTAAGTCTTCTGCATCTAAATCTGCAATGATTTGTTTGCGTGCTTCATATCTGTCTAGGCCGTGATATTTCGAGCCTTCTAATTCGATGCCAGCATTTTTGTTTAGAATATTGATTTTAGGCAAATCATGGCGCTTACCCACGTCATAGTCATTGAAATCATGTGCGGGTGTGATTTTTACACAACCTGAACCGAACTCAGGATCAACATAGTCATCAGCAATGATTGGAATAGTACGGCCAGTGAGTGGCAAAATAATTTGCGTGCCTACTAAGTCAGCAAAGCGTTCATCGTCTGGGTGAACGGCAACTGCGCTGTCACCTAACATTGTTTCAGGGCGTGTTGTAGCAACAACCAAGTGTTTGCTGGGATCATCGGCAAGAGGGTAGCGCAGATGCCACATATGGCCATTTTCTTCTTCTGATTCTACTTCTAAGTCAGAAACAGCAGTTTGGAGAACTGGATCCCAATTGACTAGACGTTTGCCTCGGTATATCAAGCCTTCGCTATGAAGTCGTACAAATACATCTAGAACCGCATCAGACAAGCCATCATCCATGGTGAAACGTTCGCGTTCCCAATCGATAGATGCGCCCATACGTCGTAGCTGTTGAGTTATAGTGCCGCCAGACTCTTCTTTCCATTTCCAAATTTCATCAGTGAATTTTTCACGACCTAAATCATGACGAGTCACACCTTTTGTACTTAATCGACGTTCCACCACCATTTGTGTCGCGATGCCAGCGTGATCTGTTCCGGCTTGCCAGAGCGTTTTTTTGCCTAACATGCGGTTGTAACGAATCAACAGATCCATAATGGTGTCTTGAAAAGCATGACCCATGTGCAAACTGCCGGTGACATTCGGCGGAGGGATAGAAATACAATAAGAACCTTCGCTAGCGCTTCGTCCATCTTGTTGTTCAGCTTTATCTTCACCTTCATTTTCAATGTTAGCTATTTGCACATTTGCTGCGAATTCACTGTTAGATTCCCAACGCTGGTAAATGGCTTGTTCAATGTCAGCAGGGCTGTATTGCGAAGCGAGTGTATTTTTGGTCATTGACGTTCTATATTTTATTTTTGGGATGATAATTTGTCTTGCTGTTTGCTGTTTGCTGTTTGCTGCTTTTGCAGCAAGCACTTATGCAACGAGACAGATTATAAAATGCGCCATTGCTAAGTTATAGACTTATATGACGCTTTTCTTCGGTTTAGGGTGTTTTTATGCAGTTATAACGGCTATTAGGCAGCAATGTTGTATAGATATTGCGTCAAAATCGGCACACATCTACCTGTTGCTCCTTTTCCGCCACCACTAGACCATGCCGTACCGGCAATGTCGAGGTGAGCCCAAGGATATTTTTCAGTGAATTTTGATAAGAAGCAAGCTGCAGTAATAGTGCCGCCGCCAGCACCGCCAATATTTGCAAGGTCTGCAAAATTACTCTTAAGTTGTTGATGATATTCATCCCACATTGGCAGTTCCCAAGCGCGATCATGGCTTTCTTGTCCAGCGTCTAATAGGGCATCAACGAGTTCAGGATTATTTCCCATTAAACCATTGGTATGATGGCCTAGCGCCACGATGCATGCACCGGTCAATGTGGCAACATCAATAACTGTCTGAGGTTCAAAACGTTCAGCATAGGTCAATGCATCACATAAAATTAAACGACCTTCGGCATCTGTATTAAGAATTTCAATCGTTCGGCCAGACATGCTTTTGACGATGTCTCCTGGCTTATTGGCATCGCCATCAGGGAGGTTTTCTGAGCTAGGTACAATCACGACTAGGTTGATGTTAAGTTTTAATTCGGCTGTCGCTAGCAATGCACCTAATACGCTTGCTGAGCCACACATGTCATATTTCATTTCGTCCATTTTGCCTGCAGGCTTCAATGAAATGCCGCCAGCATCGAAGGTTAGGCCTTTACCAACTAATACATGTGGTTTTTCATTGCTGTCTGAAGCGCCTTGGTAGTGTAAAACAATGAGTTTGGCTGGTTCACGGCTACCACGACTGACAGAAAGCAGAGAACCCATGCCAAGTTTTTCCATATCGGCTTCTTCTAATACTTCGAGTGAAATGTTGTCATGTTCTTGGGCGATATCACCAGCTTGTTCAGCAATATAGCTGGGAGTGCACACATTGCCAGGGAGGTTGCCTAAGTTCTTTGCAAACAATTGGCCCTTCGCCATGGCTCTGCCTAATGCAACTCCTTGTTGTATTTTGGATACTAAATCGTCATTAAGCCCAGCTTGTGGATCTATAGCGAAAATAATCTGCTCTAATTTTGACGGTTTATCTTTTTTCAAGCCTACTGGTAACTTCATCACATGATAAACGCCGTGAGATACATTGATCACGGTTTGTTGAGCCCATTGAAAAACTTCTGATGCAGCTATAGTGTTATCTATGAAGCTGCTCACATCAATAACAATCGTAGGGTGCTTAGCTGCTTGCTTGAATGTGCTTTTGGCGATTCCTGCATTGATTTTTTTTAGGTTCAAAAAACAGATAAAGTCGGCATTTTTTGAATGAGATAAAACCGATAAAGACTCGTTTTTAGCAAGTTTTCCTAACTTTAACTTCTCCGCCAGAGGCCCAGCATATGTCTCTATGCTGTCTTGAGAAAGATGTTTTGTCCCGGCGAGAATTAATTGGCTTTCAAGTTCAAGTGGTGCTTTTGCTTGTACTGATACTTTAATCAAGTGTTGAATGAGATTATCTGACATGAGAATAGTTGTTCCAGTTAGTTATTGTTTCGTTCTTTATTAATCTTTCAGTGACGATAATAACGATTTTAGTAAGTTACCTTAAGATAATCTTTATTAGCATCAAGGCAGTATCAAATAGTTATTTGATATTTAGCGTATAAATGAGTGCGTTAAGGCTGCTAAATTTGTATTATAGCGAGCTTGAATCATGCTGTATGCACTAAGTATACAATCTCAATAAATACTGCAAAAAAAATAGAATTAATACCACTTTATGATTATTCATCGCTCACTGATCAAAGAAGTTCTTCGCACCTCATTGGTGGTGACAGTGATTGTGATTTCTATTTTTTTGATTTTACGTGTAATGGGATTTTTAAGCCAAGCGGCGGAAGGAATAATTCCCGTAGAGTCCGTATTGATTTTGGTGTCGCTGAAAATGGTGGCCTATTTAGACATTATGCTGCCACTGATGTTTTATATTGCTATTTTAATGGTAATGGGCCGATGGTATAAAGAACATGAGATGGCCATTTTATCCAGCGCAGGGATGAGTATTGTTGACTTGATGAAGCCGATATCAGTGTTGATATTTATCGTTGGAGGGTTGGTAGCAACATTTTCATTTTGGTTGACGCCTTTAGCACTTCAGAAAGGCTATGAAATTGAAAATGAGTATCGACAGAGAAATGATATTACCGGTGTTGTTCCGGGTGTCTTTGTTGAATCAAAGACAGGGCAAGCTGTTTATTTTGTTGAAAAATATAATAAAAAAGAAGGTCGCTACGAAAATGTTTTCTTATATAAAAATTCTTTCAACAAAGAAGGCGTAGTTGTTGCTGACAGAGCGACTCAAGTTCTTGATGAAGAAACTGGCGATGAGTTTTTAGTGCTCTTAGATGGCTCTCGTTATGAAGGGGAACCAGGCACACCTGAATACCGTGTGATTGATTTTGAACGTTATGCATTACGTATTGAAACCAAACAGAAACCATTAAGTTCTTTACCAATTCGCGCTAGAGGAAACATTGAGTTAGCAACGTCGGATAATCCAGCTATGAAGGGTGAATGGTACTGGCGTGTTGCAAAAGTGTTTTTAGTGCCAATTTTGGCAGTTTTTGCATTAGCTTTGAGCTATGTAAATAGCCGAGGTGGTAAATCTAGTGGGATGGTTATCGCATTTATTGTTTATTTTGTGTATAGCAATTTATTGAATTATGCAGTGGCAGTTGTGCAAAAAGGACAAATGAAAACACCTGTGTTGATTTGGTTTATCCATGTATTTTTTGCCTTATTGTCTCTGTATTTTTTGTATCGCCGAAATCATAATTTACCATTATTTCCTCGGCGACTATCACCTAGAAACTTTCTGCGCAGGCGACAACAAGAAGCATAGTGCTTGATTATCTATGCTATTTATTGAGTATTTATTGAACGTTTAAATGAAAATTATTGACACTTATTTACGCAAAGCAATTTTGAACCAGTTTTTCTTGGTGCTTGCTGTATTGATGTCTTTATTTGTTTTTATTACCTTCATTGATGAGCTAAGCAATATCAATAGAGGCAATTATGGGTTTTTTAAAATTGTCCAGTTTGTTGTGTTGAGTGTGCCAAAAATCATGTATGAAGTTTTCCCTATTGCGGCATTAATTGGTGCAATTATGGGCTTGTCTAATTTGGCTAAAGATTCTGAATTGATAGTGATGAGGGCGTCAGGTATTTCAGTCAAGAGAATCGTTCTTTCTACATTAAAGGTTGGTGTTGTTTTAGGGCTTTTTGCGGCTATTCTTGGTGAAGTGATTGCACCGTATACTGAAACCAAAGCATTACGAGTTCGTGCGGAAGCGATTCAGAACAAAGTCAAACAAAAATCTGATTTTGGTTTGTGGATGCGTGATGAGTCTAGCTATATCAGTATTGGCGAAGTGTTGCCGGATTTCAGCCTTCTTGATGTGAAAATTTTTGAGTTTGACCAAGATAATAAATTAAGACATTTATCGCGTGCTAAGAGAGGCGTGTATGACGAGAAAACTCGGCGTTGGGTATTAGAAAACCTTAATCGTACCTTGATTGATCCTGATCGTGCCTTCTCTGATCAAGTGCAAGCGGCAAAATGGCAAACTAAGGTAGACCAACAAATTCTTCGAGTTTTCTTGATTAAGCCTGAACAGCTATCAATTCTGCAATTAGTTAAATACATTGCACATTTAAAGGCGAATAACCAAGAGACTAAAATCTATAAATTATCTTTTTGGACTAAGATCGTAGCGCCATTCACTACCTTAGTAATGCTGATACTGGCAGTGCCATTCGTGTTTAGACAAGTAAGAAGTGGTGGTTTAGGAAGAAGCTTGTTTGTTGGAATTATGATGGGCCTAGGCTTTTTTATTATGACGAAAGCATTTGGTTACTTTGTCTTGCTCTATAGCATTCCGCCGTTCATTGGCGCATTTATCCCGACATTGATTGTTCTGGGAGTCAGCCTGATTTTAGTCAAACGGGTTGTTTAGTTTTTTAATACTATTCGCTTAGTCTTTTTTAGTTTGGACCATTTTGTAGCGGATGATTTGAGTTTTAGAGGCAATGTCATGCCATGCTAAATTTTTGCGATTAACTAAGATCCAAGCAAAGCCTAGACCTAGGCAAGCCCATGAAGCAATTGCTACGAAAAATCTAATTGCTGCGAATTTCCATGTAATGTATTTTCCCTCATCATTAACAAGATATAAATGCCATGCTTTCATCCCTAAGGTTTGGCCTCCCTTGACCCAAAACCAACTATAAAAAATACAAGCAATCACTAAGGCAACAACAATAAGCAAGCCTGATAAAAATAGTTTGAGTGACGGGTAGGCATCAAGGGTTTCTTGATTGACAGAGGATTTGAAAATATAAAGAGGGATGCCAAAAATTAGAACTAAACTAAAAAACAATACACCAGCGAGTAATAGAGCATCATAAATGATGACGGCTAAGCGTTTAATGAGTCCAGTGCGAGAAATTTCTTTTTTCATAATTTTTTCAAAATACTATTGACATCTTTAATGTTCGTTCTTGGTTTATACACATATTACAGAGAGATGACAAAACTCAACGACTAGTAGTGTGTTCCTTAAATAAATTCTTCAAGTTGCCTATAAGTTGTTGATTTATAATAGATATCCTTGCTGATTAAAATTTAATCAGTATAGTGTCTTCTTTATACTTACTCAATATAGGGCTGAGTTTTGGTTTTTATACACAAAGTTATCCACAGGTTTTGTGAATAACCAAGAGCTTTACTCAATGACGTATAACAACAAGCTTAGAAGTCGTAAAACAACAAGACACCTAATAATAATATAACGATAAAGATCATATTATTAGCGCCCCAACCACGTGAAAGAATGCCGTATGGGCCGCTTGATTTCTTCAGTACGTTTACTTGTTTGTTGGCTATAAGAGACGACATAGTTGTTATAGCGATTCTTATGGAAGAGCTTAACTTTATTAACTGACGGTACACAAAAGGAAAGGCGCGACGAATAAACCAGTCACTATCTAAATTGGTTGAGCGTAGTTCCGGTGGGTACTGTTTCCATAGATTTAATAAGACAAATGCTAATGCTGAGAAAAACAATAATTGCAGCTGCGTGACAACATGAGTCAAATCATATGGCGAGTAATTCATTTCATAAGGAAGCAGCTGATAGAGCAATTGAGGGTTTGTCCCTATACCAATACACAAGGCAGAGCTAATCGACATAGCGATTAACATATTGATTGGCGCTTCTTTAACTTTCAGGCCGCTATCGTGACCAAAAAAAGCAAAGAATGGAATCTTAATCCCAGCATGGTGAAAAACGCCTGCAGCAGCAAATAGCAACATCAACCAGCCGATGGTGTGGCCATTGTGCAGCATCTCACCCATGATAATCGCTTTACTGACAAAGCCGCTGAACAATGGGAACGCGGAAATAGATGCAGCGCCAACTATGCAACAAACTGTGGTAATCGGCATGCTGCGATATAAACCTCCGAGGTTTGATCCATTCACGTGTCCGACACGGTATAAGACTGCCCCCATCGACATCATCAATAGGCCTTTATAAATAACATGGTTAAACGCAGTAGCAACCGCGCCATTAATCGCTAATTCTGTACCGACCCCAATACCACAAACCATGAAGCCGATTTGGTTGATCATGCTATATGTTAGTACTCGGCGTAGATCATTTTCGATGACTGCAAAGAATATTGGAAAGCATGCCATTGTTAAGCCAATGGGAATTAATAATTCTGTTCCTGCAAAACAACGAACTAATACATAAAGTGCAACCTTAGTACTAAAGGCAGTTAAAAATACAGAGCCTGACGCGGTTGCTTCTGGGTATGAATCGGTGATCCAGGTATGCAGCAATGGGAAACCAGCTTTGATGCCAAATGCAATAAAAATTAACCAAGTACCAACTGAGGTATAGATATTGAAATTATCCGTGAGAGATAAGCTAACGACTTTGGCTGACATACCACCTCTCATCAGCAATAAGGCGCCAGCGAATAGTAAGACACCAGACAATACCTGCATGACTAAATAGCGCATACTGCTGCGATAACTGCGTTCAGTGCGACGAGCCCATATGAGAAAGACAGAGGTTAATGCTAGGCCTTCCCAGAAAATAAATAGACTTATCCAGTCACCGGCAAATACCGCGCCAACGGCACAAGCGGCATAGGCAAGGGCGGCGACATGTTGAACAGTATCCTTGAGTTGTAGGGAGTATATGACGCCTATGAGTGCAGCTAAATGGAATAAGTAGCCAAATAATCTAGACAGTTTATCGCTATAAACTAACTCGAGGTTTAGTCCATAGACAACATATGTTAGCGAGAAATTATCAGGGAGAAGGTAGAAGTTAACAAAACTAATTACCGGTGCCGCCAAGATAATTACTTTTTGCGATATGCCACGCGTACAAATGGCAAGGATCGCGCCTATGAGTAGAATGAGAAATGGTGGCATAGAACCAAATTCAAGCCAATTCATGACGATTTCTCCATATCAAGGCTTGTACTCTTTGATGATTGATCAGGGTATTCGCTTGTTGGGTGTTTTAATTCTTGATTGTTTAAATAGTCTTCAGGGGCTTCAGGTTCGTCATAATAATTTTCATCACGAATCAGAAAGATGCGCATCAATTTGGAAATAAACACAAGGATACTGCAGGC
>CALKZN010000143.1 GCA_938002995.1 uncultured Arenicellaceae bacterium
TATGCTAAGTTAGAGCTACGTATAATTAAACTTAGAGCAGTTCGGTTTTTTCTTTGTTGCAACGAGCGCAGCTATAAAGTGTCACTAACTTGCCTTGCTTAACATCAAACTGCTTTTCTTTTTTAATAAGCCATTTGTGGAAACCGCTTCGACACAAACCCTTTCCTTTATGTTTTTCTTGGGGGCTAGGTTTTTTAAACGGAAGAACATCACCCATAACTGATACGACCCGACGCTAACTGTTGCTCTTGATTTTCGAATATAAAGCATCGGTTTTAGCCGACATAATCACGTCATTCTTGTGCAAACCTTTGATTTTGTGAGACCACCAATTCACTTTCACTTTACCCCACTCTACAAGAATAGCCGGATGATGTCCCTCCCCTTCGGCGGTGTCACCAACGGCGACGGCAAAATTCAAGGCGGCCACAAAATCTTTAAAAATATATTCTCGTTCAAGTTGGTGTATACCGCCAACATTAACAAGGTCCCAACTGGGGATTTCTGGCAATAAGTCGTGTATTTCTTTTTCGCTGAGTTTAGGAGCATCAACTCGACATGCTTCACAAGAACTTTCAGAAAGTTGGGTCATTTTTTTGCTCCAAGTACTGTGTGAGAATAAACCGTCGAAATTCCTTAACGTCAAAGATAAGACTACCAGTAATCACTTAAGTTCTAAGGCGTGTTCTTCAATTTTAGCTTTCCAAATCTTCGGTCCAGTTTTATGCACCGATTCGCCACGGCTATCTACGGCAACGGTAACTGGCATATCTTTAACGTCAAACTCATAAATTGCTTCCATGCCCAAATCATCAAAGGCAACAACCTTTGCGCCAACAATCGCTTTCGACACAAGATACGCGGCCCCACCAACGGCCATAAGGTAAACGGCTTTGTTGTCTTTGATTGCTTCAATAGCGCTATCACCACGCTCGGCCTTGCCGATCATGCCGATTAATCCTGTTTTCTCCAGTACCGTGCCCGTAAATTTATCCATGCGCGTTGCTGTCGTTGGTCCTGCAGGACCGACAACTTCTTCACGAACCGGATCAACCGGACCCACGTAATAAATAAACCGGTTGGTAAAATCGACAGGTAATTCTTCACCCCTATTGATCATATCCACCATACGTTTATGTGCGGCATCACGACCAGTTAATATTTTTCCGGAGAGTAAAACTGTTTCACCGGGCTGCCAGTCTTGAATTGAATCTTTGTTCGCATCCTCTAAATTAACACGGCGCACACTGTCACCAATCTCCCAAACAACTTCTGGCCAATCAGCTAAGCTAGGTGGTGTCTGATAAGACGATCCTGAACCATCCAAGACAAAATGCGCATGACGTGTCGCGGCACAGTTGGGAATAATCGCAACCGCTTTATTTGCTGCATGACTTGGGTAATCTTTGATTTTTATATCAAGCACAGTCGTTAAACCGCCAAGACCTTGAGCGCCAATGCCAAGGGCATTTACTTTGTCATACAGCTCCAAACGTAACTCTTCTGCACGATTAATTGCGCCAGTCGCCTGCAAGTCATGAATATTAATGGGATCAAGTAAAGATTCTTTCGCAAGTAGCATCGCTTTTTCAGCTGTACCACCAATGCCAATACCCAGCATTCCAGGTGGACACCAGCCCGCGCCCATGGTTGGAATCATTTTGAGCACCCAGTCCACAACAGAATCCGATGGGTTCAACATAGCAAACTTTGATTTAGCTTCAGAGCCACCACCTTTTGCCGCGACGTGGATATCAATGGTGTTACCTGGGACAATATTAAAATGAATAACCGCTGGAGTATTATCACCGGTGTTTTTTCTAGCGCCGTCGGGATCCGCAAGAATTGATGCTCGCAAAATATTATCTGGATGCAAGTAGGCTTCACGAACACCTTGGTTGACCATATCACCCAAACTCATGGACGGATCGTCTGACTCGATTTTTACATCCATCCCGACGTTGACAAACGCTGTTACTATGCCGGTGTCTTGACAAATCGGTCGCTTACCTTCTGCACACAATCGAGAATTCACTAAAATTTGTGCCATAGCATCTTTTGCCGCCTGACTTTCTTCTTTTAGATATGCCTCGTGAACCGCGTCAATAAAATCTTTGGGGTGGTAGTAAGAAATAAATTGCAGAGCGTCAGCAACGCTGGAAATAATATCGGCCTGTTTAATAATTGTCGTCATGTCTAAAACCTAAAATAAAAACTAGAGTAAATCTTGCTAAAAAGCCGTTACTGGCCTGAGCCACCCAATTCGATTAGCCGTTGATTTGTCGTGCGACGAAAAGCATCGATAGATTCAATCGCCTCTTCCGACGACGCAATCTTTCTCTTAAGCTCCGCGTTTTGAGCTTTCATGTCTTCAACCGCGGCAAGCACAGACTTATTTTGCTTCTCGATAGCACTCAAGGAAGATTGCTGAGCATCCACCAAGTCATTCACCAATTTAATATCCGCTTGAATATCACCCACTTGGCTTTTAGAGCTTGTCTCGAGTGTTTTTAGCGTTTTTTGTAAAGACTTAAGATTCTTTTCGTTGCCCGCAATATCCTTACGATTAGTATCGTAGGACACCCCCCATAATTTTCTAATTTCGGTATCGGCCCATTTTAATTTAGCTTGAAGAGCGGTTACCGAGGCGCTCGACTCGTCATCGGATAAAGTGAACTTAGATTCTAAATCCAAAATACGAAGTTCCGCCGCATCAATAACTTTTTGTGCTTGCATAAGCTGCCAATACGCAAAACCCGCTAGACCCATAGCGACAAAAGCAAACAACAAAGCCATAGGTGCCAGCTTGGAGGATTTAGCCGGCGCAGGTCGAGCATAGGCAGGTGGAGGGTTTCGAGAAGGGTTTCGAGCCGTCACCTGCGGTGGTTGCGCAGACTGACGGCGACGCGATGCCTCTCCTGAGTCGGACTTTAAAGGCGATATAGTTGGTTCCTGACGTTCACTCATGATGGATCTCTAAATAAAATACTGAAATAAAATACTGGAATAAAATATTCGCAAATCGTTTTAAGGCGGTTCCAGCCAAGCCGAAGTCATTAGCTCTGATGATAAGGATAAATAATAACCTCAACTAACAATGCCTTACAGAAAAATTAAAATACAATAAATCAGTGCCGAAAGGCCAAGGCTTAAATGGATCACGCCGCGAATACTCGACATAATGCCCATTTTCCCAAACAGACCGTTTAGCTGTAGAGCCAAAACAAGTGCTAGACACACCCAAAGCCCTAGACCCAAACCACCCGCCGACAGCACATGCTCAACGCTGTAGCCGAGGTGTG
>CALKZN010000144.1 GCA_938002995.1 uncultured Arenicellaceae bacterium
TCATCAGAAGGTTTGATCTGCAACGCTCAAAATTATCTTCTTGAAGGATCTCTTTCTGCAAAAAGGTAATCTAGCTTATTATAAAAGCAGAGAATCCTATTTTTATATTTGCGAGAAAAATTCATCACTTTATGTGATGAATTAAATATCTAAATATCATTATTGTTATTTAATATAGTGCTTCATAATACTGAAAATTGATGGTTATTTTCAGGGTATGGGTATGGTCTATAAAAAAAAGCTTCTTCTTCTTAGTATTTTTTCAATCACTATTTTTTTGGCAGCATGCGAAGATCAATCTAAGCAAGCGGTGGCTAAGCAAATGCCTTTGCCTTCTGTCTCTGTTGCTGAAGTCGTTTCTCAAAAAATCACTGAATGGGATGAATTTACTGGTCGATTACAGGCGATTGAACAGGTAGAGTTACGCCCAAGAACATCGGGCTATATCCAAGAAATTTTCTTTGAGGAAGGTTCTGAAGTCAAAGCAGGTGATGTTTTGATGCAAATTGATGACCGAATTATTCGTGCTGAAATTTCAGGTCTGCAAGCACAATTAGATAGTTCGAAAACTCAACTGGCATTGACACAGTCTGAGTTTAAGCGCGCCGAACAATTGTTTGAGCGCAAGGCGATTTCGACACAAATTTTAGATGCTAGAAGAGCTGAAAAGCAACGTGCTGAAGCATCGGTGAAAACATTTAAGTCGGCTCTTGATTTAGCGAAGTTAAATCTTGGTTTTAGCAAAATTAAAGCACCCATTGATGGTCGTATCTCAAGAGCTTTTGCAACCAAAGGCAATTATGTGAATGCGGGTCAAACTGTCCTGACTTCAATTGTCTCTACACAAAACATGCATGCTTATTTCACAACAGATGAGCGTACTTATTTGTCTTATGCAAAGCGTATTAAATCCTCTGGAGGGGATGCAAGGCCAGCTGTATTTATGGCACTGGCAGATGATCAAGGTTACCCACATAAAGGCCAGTTGGATTTTGTTGATAATCAAATCAATGCGGACACCGGAACCATTAGTGCTCGTGCTTTATTTGAAAATAAAACAGGTATTTTTCTGCCTGGAATGTTTGCACGTCTTCGTGTGGTAGGAAGCCTGCCTTATGATGCTATTTTGATTGACGACAAAGCTATTGGCACTGATTTTAATAAGAAATTTGTTTTAGTTCTCGATGAAAATAATATGGTGCAGTATCGTCCAGTCACATTGGGTGAAAAAGTTGCAGGACTGCGTATTGTTCATTCTGGTCTTGAAAAAGGGGAAAAGGTTGTTGTTGATGGTTTGCAACGTGTAAGACCAGGTTCACCAGTAAATGCTGAAGCTGTGCCAATGGCTTCTGAAAGTGCGTTACAGGAATTAGGGCAGAATACACTTGCTCTTAATGAACCCGATAAAGAAGAATCGTTAACAGAAGAAGCCACTAGAAAAGTGGAGAAATAAACATGAATTTCTCCCAATTTTTCATATTAAGGCCAATTTTTGCTGGTGTTTTGTCGGTGATGATTTTCATCGCTGGGGCGCTCACACTCAATCAATTGCCCATCACTGAATATCCGGAGGTGTCGCCACCTACGGTTGTTGTCAGTGCTTCTTATCCAGGTGCTAATCCAACAGTCATTGCGGAAACAGTTGCTTCTCCGTTGGAGCAAGCTATTAATGGCGTTGAAGATATGATTTATATGTCTTCTCAGGCTACTGCCGATGGCCGTATGACGTTGACGGTAACCTTTGCTATTGGAACTGACCCTGACAATGCTCAAGTCTTAGTGCAAAACCGGGTTAATCGCGCGACTCCTCGACTGCCTCAGGAAGTACAACGCCTAGGCGTTGTGGCACAAAAATCATCACCAGATTTAACCATGGTGGTGCATTTATTGTCGCCAGATGAGCGTTATGACATGTTGTATCTGTCAAACTTTGCCACTCTAAATGTTAAAGACGAGCTATCACGTATTGAAGGTGTTGGTGATGTACGAGCTTTTGGCGCAGGCGAATATAGTATGCGCATATGGCTAGATCCCGAAAAAGTTGCAGCACTTAAACTCAACCCTAGTGAAGTAGTCAACGCAATTCGTGAACAAAACCAACAAGTGGCAGCGGGTAGTTTAGGATCACAGCCTAGCGCAGATAATGATTTTCAATTATTAGTTAACCTTAAAGGGCGTCTATCTTCTCCAGAAGAATTTGATGAAGTGATTATTAAAGTAGGTGATGGTGGGGAAATTTCTCGTTTGAGTGATGTTGCTCGAATTGAGTTGGGCGCTAATAACTATTCATTACGTTCACTATTGGATAATAAGCCTGCGGCAGCGGTGGCAATTTTCCAAGCGTCTGGTTCAAACTCGATCCAAATCTCGGATGATGTTCGCGCGAAAATGGCGGAATTGAAGAAAACCTTTCCAGAAGGTGTTGATTATTCAATTGTCTATGACCCAACTATTTTTGTGCGAGGGTCTATTAAAGCAGTTATTAATACATTACTAGAAGCATTGTTGCTTGTGGTGATTGTAGTGGTGGTTTTCTTACAAACATGGCGTGCATCTATCATTCCTCTTGCTGCTGTGCCGGTTTCGTTGGTGGGTACATTTGCGGTAATGCATTTGCTGGGTTTTTCACTGAATGCTTTATCCTTGTTCGGTTTGGTTTTAGCCATTGGTATTGTGGTGGATGATGCCATCGTCGTGGTAGAGAATGTCGAACGGAATATTGCTGAAGGATTAACGCCTGTGGAGGCTACTAAGCAGGCTATGCGTGAGGTTACCGGCCCGATTATTGCCACTACTTTAGTGCTGGCTGCGGTGTTTATACCAACGGCATTTATGTCGGGTTTGACGGGACAGTTCTATAAGCAGTTTGCCTTGACGATTACTATTTCAACGGTTATTTCAGCGTTCAACTCATTGACACTTAGTCCGGCTTTATGTGCATTGTTGTTAAAAGATGAAAAAACACCAAAGGATTGGTTGAGTAAACTGATTGATAGAATATTTAGTAGATGGTTTTTTAAACCGTTCAACAGTCTATTTAATTGGTTCTCTAAATTTTACACGGGCGGCATTAAACGATTAATCCGTTTCAGCGTGATTGTTTTGGTTATGTATGTAGGTTCTTTGGGTTTGACCTATCATCAGTTTTCAACCACTCCAACGGGCTATGTACCTGGTCAAGACAAAATGTATCTGATTTCGTTTGCACAATTACCAGATGCTGCGTCGTTAGATAGAACAGATGCCGTTATTCAACAGATGTCAAAAATCGCACTTGATCATCCTGGAGTTGAGTCTGCTGTTGCTTTCCCAGGTCTCAGTATTAATGGTTTCACCAATAGCTCCAACAGTGGCATTGTATTTGTAACACTCAAACCGTTTGCTGAACGTAGCACACCTGAGTTGTCTGCGAATGCGATTGCGGGGCAACTAAATGGTAAATTTAGTAAAATTAAAAGTGCTTTCATTGCAATTTTTCCACCACCTCCAGTTCGAGGTTTAGGCACGATTGGCGGTTTTCGTTTACAAGTGGAAGATCGTGCTAACTTGGGTTATGAAGAACTTTATAAAGTGACTCAAGAAGTCATTGCTAAAGCGAGGGCAACACCAGAATTAACGAGGATTTTTAGTAGTTTTCAAGTCAATGTTCCACAATTGAAAATCAAATTAGATCGTGAGAAAACCAAGAGCCAAGGTGTTCGTGTAGATGAGGTATTCCAAACCTTACAGGCTTATTTGGGCTCTGTTTATGTTAACGACTTTAATCAATTTGGTCGGACTTATCAGGTAAATGTCCAAGCAGATGAACGGTTTCGTCAAAACCCTGAACAAGTAAAGCAATTGAAGGTTCGCAATGCTGACGGTGAAATGATTCCATTGGGATCAGTGCTGACAGTCACTTCGTCAGCTGGACCTGACCGGGTGATGCACTACAATAGCTTCACTACAGCTGAAATCAATGGTTCAGCTTCACCAGGGTATAGTTCTGGTCAGGCACAGGCAAAAATTGAAGAAATACTTGCTCAGACATTGCCGTTGGGTATGACCTATGAGTGGACTGATTTAACTTATCAACAGATTTTAGCAGGTGATGCTAGCTTGTTTGTCTTTCCTTTAGTGGTGTTATTAGTGTTCCTAGTGCTTGCAGCACAATATGAAAGTTTACGACTGCCATTAGCGATTATTCTGATAGTGCCGATGACTTTGTTGTCCGCCATGATCGGAGTGAAAATCTCTGGAGGCGATAATAATATTTTCACACAAATTGCCTTTATCGTGTTGGTGGCCTTGGCGACGAAAAATGCTATTTTGATTGTTGAATTTGCACGTGAGCTAGAGAGAGAAGGGCGATCAACCTTGGAAGCCATTATGGAAGCTGGGCGTCTACGTTTGCGTCCTATTTTAATGACATCTATTGCCTTTATTATGGGGGTTGTGCCGATGGTTTTATCAACCGGTGCAGGTTCGGAAATGCGTCAAGCCATGGGTGTTGCTGTTTTCTCAGGCATGATTGGAGTGACGATCTTTGGTCTGATCTTAACGCCTGTGTTCTATTATCTTTTGCAGCGCAAAAAACAAGTCATACCAGAACATAACCAAAACACTCAAGAAGTTATTGAGGAGGTTTAAGTGATGATTTCATTGTGTAAAACAGCTTATAAACTAACAGCATTTTCTGGACTAGCATTATTGACCGCTTGCGTCAGCGTTGGGCCTGACTATCAAGCCCAGAAGACCAGTGATGTAAAGATTCTCAATACAGAACCTTTGCAATTAGAGGCTCGTGCTGAACAGTGGTGGTTGGCTTTTAATGATCCAGTATTGGACAAACTCATTGCTTTAACTATTGCGAATAATCAAAACTTGAAAGAAGCCGAAGCAAATGTTGCTGCTGCTTTTGCGCAATTCCGTCGAACAGGGGCGGATAGATTGCCCAGTGGTGGCCCTACGTTAAATAGCAGTAAAGCACGGCAAGTACAACCCAGCTTTAATGAAGAACGAGTTGATATTAAAAGTTATCAATTGGGTATTAATGCCATCTGGAATTTTGACATATTTGGTAAATTACGACGAGCTAACGAAGCAGCTTTGAAAAGTGCAGAAGCTAACCGGTTTCAATTACGTGACTTGCATGTCAGTTTGACAGCGCAAGTTGCACAAACCTATGCTGAATACAAAGGCGCGTTATCGCGAATTGAAGTTGCTAATCGCAATATTGCTAGCATGGAAAAAATGCGCAAAATTGTTGCTGATCGCTTAGAACTTGGTTTTGCTACAGAGCTTGATTTATATCGAGTTGATGCGGATTTGTTTGGTGTGAAATCTAGTGTTCCTACTCTGACGGCATCGGCTCAGCGTTATAAAAATACCCTCATCGCTTTGCTTGGAGGGAATACTGTGGTTGAAAAATTAGCACTAGATCAAGTTGCTTTAAACCTTCCCAACCTAAATCAACCATTAGCTATTGGTGATCCAAAATCATTGTTGCGTCAGCGTGCAGATGTGCATGCCGCTGAGAAGCAACTGGCAGCGGCAACAGCTAATATTGGTGTGCAAACGGCAAGTTTATATCCTGATTTATCTATTTCTGGCTTTTTAGGTTTTTTGTCAGGCGATCTTTCATCATTGGGCAACAGTGAAACAAAATCGTGGAGTGTAGCGCCAACCTTGTCGTGGTCGATATTCAACTTGAAAGCGATCAATGCCAATATAGCGATTGCGAATAAACAGCAAGAAGCATCTTTGGCTCGATTTCAACAAACGGTTCTAAATGCATTGACTGAAGCGGATACGGCCTTGTCTGACTACACACAATTACAGAAACAACGGCACTTATTAGAATCACAGGTTGAAGCGACTAAGAAAGCATTGTCTCTGGCGCAAGTGCAATATGAACTTGGTGCGATTGATTTGTTTCAAGTGCTAGATATTGAACGTAACGCTTTGACTGCCAAAGATAATTTGATTCAATCACAGTTTAAGACCTTTTCTGCCATCGTTGAAGTATATAGAGCCTTTGGTGGTGGATTTAAGGCGCAGTAAGGCTTTGTAGCATACTGTCAGCAAGGAATTAAAACTTATAGTAATTTATGCAAAGAAGGGCGTTACTTACTCTTTTCTTTGCATTTTTATAAACTATTTCAGTTAATTGCATATCAAATTAGTTGACGGTTTGTTGATTTTCGAGCGAGTATAAGAATATATACTGTGAAATTTTCAAATATCTCATCATGATTCAGCCGACTAATAGCAACTAATAGCAACTAATGCCAAATATGAAGGGACATCTTATTTATTTGGTTGGCGCATCCGGTTCGGGTAAAGATACTTTACTTAATTCATTACGATTAGATCAAAATTCGATAACTAATTTAGTAATAATGCATCGTTATATCACTCGGGCAAGTGGTGTGGGTAATGAAAATCATATTCCACTAAGCAATGATGAGTTTCTTAACCGAAGAGAAAACGGACAGTTTTCACTAAATTGGCAAGCGCATGAAACTCTCTATGGTATTGGTAAAGAGCTAGATGAATGCTTAGAAAAAGGGATTAACGTTATAGTCAATGGGTCGCGTGCTTATTTTCCGCAGGCGTTAATCAAATATCCTCACATACATTTGGTTTGGTTGAGCGTCGACTCGGATATTTTATTGCAACGCTTGATTGAACGTAAACGTGAGCCTTTGCCTATTATTCAGCAACGCGTTGAGCGTAATAAAGAACTTGATAAAATAAAGCCAAGTAATTGTTTTACAATAAATAATGATGGGAATATTGAATCTACAATAAAACAATTACAGACGGTTCTTAGTGATATTGTTTAGCTTGTGAAATACATAAAATTGATGAATTTAGTTTCGTACTACATCTTCTAATTTCATACCTGTGAGTTTGGTGATGTTTTTGAAGATATAAAACATTGCATAGATCATCACAATCATGCAGGGCAGGACGATGACCGGATAGCTCCATAGGTTCATAGAGCCGAGTTGATCATTAAATTCAGGCGTGCCTGTAGGACTAGTGATCAAAACTTTCGCGAGTAAATAGTTCAAGGTTGCTGACAGGAAAAAAGAGCCGGCAAGCATGGCAGTTGCGTTTTTTAGAACGCGATTAAAGGCACTTTTATTATTGTTTTCTTCCAAAGCTTCACTGACTTTATCAACATGTAAGACCGTATCGTTATAGAGGAAGACTTTGACTAGAGGCGATTTAGTTTTTGATGAAATGAGTACTGCAACACCAATGATACAAGGAATGAGAGCTTCCTTAATGGCTATGTATGCCGAGTCTAGTTTTAGTAAACCAATACCTCCAGTAAGCAGTATGCTGGCGAAACCTAAAGCAGGAATAAGTTTGACCTTCTTGGTTTTGATGAACTCTGAAATTCCCCATACGATTGGTAGGGCAAGTGCCGCAACCAGAGACCAATTAGCGCCTAGTTGATCATCGCCGCTGAGCTTCTTCAAAATCATGGTTGGCAAAATGATACAAATAACCATTTCTATCATTAAGTTAGAAAAAGATTGTTTCTTCGGCGCTTCTTTTATCGGTGCATCCTTTTGAAGAGTGTTGTCTTTTGAAAGAGAGACATCTTCTGATGAAGTTGATTCATTCGTTGGCTCGTTTGTCATGTTTAGGGTATATGCTCACTTGGAGCTGTCAAAAACAGGCGATAGAATATCATGTGCGTACTCATAATTTATGAGTAAATTACGCACTTTTTTGATGCTAAATAGGTTTTTTCTTTGTTTGATAGTTTAGAATCCTGCTATGGATAAAGTTGAAAAAGTTATCAATCAATCGCGATATAGTGCGATTGAAGGTCCGATTGGTGTTGGTAAGTCGAGCTTGGCTAGGAAATTAGCGAATTCTTTTCATTCAGATATGTTGTTGGAACAGCCTTCTGATAACCCTTTTCTAGAGAGGTTTTATACGGCTCCTAAGCTACATGCCTTGCCCACACAGCTTTTCTTTTTGTTTCAACGCGTCAAACAACTGCAGGCAACACAACAAGGAGACTTGTTTTCTGGCGGTTTGATTGCAGATTTTATGCTTGAAAAGGATCAATTATTTGCCCAAGTTACGCTTGATAATGAAGAATATCGACTCTATCAACAGGTGTATGCAAATTTGAATGTTGAGATACCCAAACCGGATTTGGTGATTTACTTGCAGGCGCCTGTACATTCACTTCAAGATCGTATTGCTCGACGTGGAATCAGCTATGAGATAGATATTAAATCACGGTATTTACAGAAGCTTTCTGATGCGTATATTGCCTATTTTCATCGCTATGACCAATCACCTTTGTTGATTGTCAATGCTGCAGATATGAATTTTGTTGATGAACCAAGTCATTACGAAGCACTGGTGCAACGAATTAGACAAATTGACAGTGGTAAAAATTATTTTAATCCTCTTATAGAATCTTTATAGACTCTTATAATAGAAATAGGGGATAGACGGACAAATATAATTCAATGAAC
>CALKZN010000145.1 GCA_938002995.1 uncultured Arenicellaceae bacterium
TTGACGAACAATGTCGACAAACTCTTAGAACAAGTCGGCATACCGTTGGCAAAAACTAAAGAACGCCATATGTGTTGTGGTTCAGCGGGTACCTATTCAGTACTGCAAGCAAAAACCGCGGGTGAGTTGTTGAATAAAAAACTATCCGCATTAACCGTTGATCAACCTGAGCAAATTGTGACATCCAATGTGGGTTGCCAATTGCATTTGGGCACAAAATCATCAGTACCAGTTAAGCATTGGATAGAACTGTTAGATCAACACCAATAAGCGTTAAAAACACGGAAGAAACGATTACATCATGAAAAAAACCGAACCCCATTCTAGCCGGAGTCAACAACTAGAAGGAGCGGGTTTAGGTTTTTTGATTGGCTTTGCGGGATTGTTAGCTTTTCAGTTGCTCGGCGAGCTAGTTGTTCGACTGCTTGCTATTCCCGTGCCTGGACCAGTAGCAGGTTTACTATTTATGTCAGTGTTTTTGTTAGTACGCAAACGCACAAAAGCAAGTGAACCGGAACCCTTATTGAATGCTTCATCGCTGCTTTTGGCACATTTGTCTTTACTATTCGTTCCTGCAGGAGTGGGGATTATGACCCATATTGATAGAATTAAAGATCAATGGCTTTCCATCTCGGTCGCTTTAATTATTGCTTCTTTTGTTACCCTGTTTGTCACAGCTTGGAGTTTGAAAATTTTGATTCGCTTCATGAATAAGCCTGAACCAGAATAGGCTTGTACAGAGTATAAAACTATGGAAAAAGCTAACCTTGACATCTTATGGGTATATTTATCGACATCTCCTTTGGCGGGCCTAACACTGACATTACTTGCCTATTTATTTGCCTATTGGCTACAAAATAAAACTCAAGCCCATCCATTGGCAAACACAGTTTTGGTTTCAGTTGTAATCATTGTGATTGCTTTGCAAGTCACTAGCACGTCATACCAAGATTATTTTGAAGGCGCGCAATTCATCCACTTCTTATTAGGCCCAGCAACAGTTGCGTTAGCGGTTCCTCTTTATCGGCAATTAGGTGATGTGAAGCAATATCTTTTACCTGTTTTTCTTGCGGTCACTATTGGCATCGTTGCAGGTACGATTTCCATCGTCTGGATATCGAAATTACTCGGCGCAGATTTTGCGACACAAATGTCACTATCGGTACGTTCTGTCACGGCTCCAGTCGCCATGGGCATTGCGGATAAAATTGGTGGTATTGCCTCACTTTCAGTAGTGATGGTGCTAATCACAGGTATTTTGGGCGCCATGTTTGGTGGACAAATTCTAAGATTGCTTGGTGTGAGAAGTGAAATGATTATCGCCATTGCTATGGGGAATAATTCACACGGCATTGGCACCGCTAGAGCTTTTACCATTAATCAACGCAAAGGTGCTTATGCGGCCTTAGCCATGGCCATGGCTGTAGTTATTAATGCCTTGCTTTTACCTTGGCTCGTAACATTACTTTAAGCCTAATAATTGCTCTCAACTAATAAGTAATAAACATGCAAAAAATTACCAAAATTGATATCAGACCTATTTTGTTGCCAATGGCTGAACCTCATCGGACTGCCAGCGGTGTTATTGCGCAATCGCCGTTAATTTTAATTGATATCACCAATAGTGAGGGCATTGTTGGACATAGTATGCTGTTCACATACACACAACTTACCTTGCGTTCGATCATGGATTTTTTAGAAGGTCTAAAAGAACTCTTAATTGGTCAAGAAGTTGCACCATTGGCGATTTCACAACAATTTCAGCAACAATTTAGATTACTAGGAACGCAAGGCTTGGTGGGTATGGCTTTGGCTGGAATCGACATGGCTCTATGGGACGTATTAGCTCGTTCACAACAGCAATCTTTGGTCAGCGCTTAGGTGGAAAGCATAAACCCACCTTGGCTTACGGCGCTGTTGGTTTTGAAGGTATCAATGACAGTGCCAAACAAGCTGAAAAACTAGTAAAACAAGGTTTTAAAGGCGTTAAAGCAAAAATTGGTTATGCCACAGTTGATGAGGATATTGCAGTTGTTCGAGCGATGCGAGAAGCCATCGGGCCAGATATTGCAATTATGGTCGATTATAATCAAAGTCTCACGCCAGCCGATGCACTCACACGAGTTTATACGCTAGACCAAGAAGGCTTAACATGGGTTGAAGAACCCACCTTGGCACATGATTTTCTAGGCCATGCAAAAGTATCAAGCCATACTCAAACTAACATCCAATGCGGTGAAAATTGGTGGGGTATTCAAGACGTACGACAAGCAATTCATGCAAAAGCCTCTGATTATTTTATGTTGGATGTCATGAAAATTGGCGGCGTCACCGGTTGGATGAAATCTTCCGCCATGGCGGAAGCGGCGAATATTCCAGTGGCGAGTCATCTATGGCCTGAGTTAAGCGCAAGCTTGCTATCATGCTCTGCAACAGCAAATTGGTTGGAGTATTGCGATTGGTGGAATCCTATTGTGAAACAACCATTAATCATAGAAGATGGTTGGGCAAAGCCTAATGATACTATTGGCAGTGGCCTTGAATGGAATGAAACACTTGTCGAGAAGTATCGATTCTAATAGTGTCATTGTTTATTTTAAAAGCTCTTTAAATTACTTTTTAACCTCTGGAAAACCTTATGCCAAAATTCTGTCCAAACCTAAGCACCATGTTCACAGAACATGTCTTTCTAGATCGTTTTGATGCTGCAGCCGATGCGGGTTTTCAAGCCGTAGAATGCCAATTTCCTTATGCTGAGTCTGCTGAAGCGATCGAACAAAAACTATTAAGCAATAATTTACAGCTAATTTTGCATAACCTGCCTGCAGGTGATTGGGGTGCTGGCGAAAGAGGCATTGCCTGCTTGCCAGACAGAGTTGAGGAATTTCAAGAAGGCGTTGATCAAGCGATTGAATATGCCACTTTATTAGGCTGCAAACAGCTCAACTTATTAGCAGGCCTTGCTCCAGAAGGCGTATCCACGGGCAAAATAAACGACACATTACTAGAAAATTTAGATTATGCAGCCAAGGCATTAAAACCCTTGGGCATAAGGTTACTGGTTGAAGCGATTAATACACAAGATGTGCCGGGATTCTTTGTTAACAACACGGCACAAATTTTGTCACTCATGGAGTTGTTAGATACTAATTGCGAAAATTGCGACAATATATTTTTGCAGTATGATATTTATCACATGCAAATCATGGAAGGTAATTTAACGAAAACCATAACGGACAACCTAGCTAAGATCAGTCATATTCAACTGGCAGATAATCCATTGCGTCATGAGCCAGGAACTGGTGAAATTAACTTTCCTTTTCTATTTAAGAGTCTAGATGAATTGGGCTATGACGGTTGGATTGGTTGTGAATATTTCCCGCAAGCAGACACTGTCAGTGGTTTAGATTGGCTCGCGCCTTATTTGTCTAACGATTGAGTTTACTCTGACTTTAATTTTTTCAACGATGCTCGATTT
>CALKZN010000146.1 GCA_938002995.1 uncultured Arenicellaceae bacterium
TAGCACATTTGTTTCGAGTGTCAGTGAATATGTAGGTAAATTTGAACAGGCTTTATCCGATTTTACTGGCGCGAAACATGTCATCCC
Organism: uncultured Arenicellaceae bacterium; assembly: GCA_938002995.1. Taxonomy (GTDB): domain Bacteria; phylum Pseudomonadota; class Gammaproteobacteria; order Arenicellales; family Arenicellaceae; genus CALKZN01. Next base: position 88 of record CALKZN010000146.1, read on the forward strand.
AGTAGTCAATGGCACATCAGGTATCCACCTTGCTTTACATGCGATTGGTATTAATAATGATTGTGAAGTGATGACACAATCATTGACCTTTGCTGCAACCTGTAATGCGATTGCTTACACAGGCGCAAAACCAATTTTAGTTGATGTTGAGGCAAATAGTATGGGCCTATGTCCAAACAATATTGCTATGTTTCTTGAAGAAAATGCTGAAATGTCTGCCGTAGATGGAGAAGAAAAAGCCATTAATAAAATCACAGGTAAACATATCGCAGCATGCGTGCCTATGCATACCTTTGGGCATCCTGTGAAGTTTGCAGAATTAAAACAGGTATGCGACCAATGGAATATCGCTATCGTTGAAGATTCCGCTGAAGCCTTGGGTAGTTTTATTGAAATTGATAACGCTAAGAAGCATTGCGGTACTTTAGGTCTTATGGGTGTGTTGAGTTTTAATGGTAATAAGCCTATTACCACAGGCGGTGGCGGTGCAATTCTTACTAATAATGATGTATTAGCAAGGCGTTTAAGACATTTGTCTACAACGGCTAAATTACCTCATGCTTGGGAGTACATCCATGACGAAATGGGCTTTAACTATCGTATGCCGGGTCTTAATGCTGCGCTAGGTTGTTCTCAAATGGCACAACTGAAGCATTTCTTGGAAGATAAATGTGAGATCACTAATACTTATCGTACATGGGCGAAGGCAGAGGGTGTTGAGTTTATTGATGCCCAACCTGGCACAGAACCGAACTTTTGGCTTAACGCAATTATGTTATACGATAAAGGTGAACGAGATATCTTTCTGGCTGAAACTAACCAAAGAGGGGTTATGACAAGGCCGGTTTGGCAGCCAATGCATTTGCTCAACCATTTCCAAGATGTACAACGTACGGAATTAACTAACACGCTGAATATTATTGATCGTTTAGTGAATGTGCCTAGTAGTTGCAGAGGAGTTTCTTAAGCGATGGCTTCATTTAAGAGTAAGCTCTTGTTGATTGGTGGTGGTGGCCATTGTCGGTCTTGTATTGATGTGGTTCGTTCTACTGGATGCTATGACATTGTTGGTATTTTGGATGTTGCCGACAACATTGGTTCAAGAGTTGGTGGTGTTGAAATTATTGGTTCAGATTCAGACTTAGGGTCATATATTAATCAAGCTGATGAGTGTTTAATTACTGTTGGACAAGTAGGCCATGGGGAATTACGAAAAAAGCTGTTTCAGTCAGTGCGTACTCACGGTGGCCGCTTAGCAACTATAGTGTCACCATCTGCAAATGTCGCTGAAAGTACTACTTTAGGGGAAGGCACTATTGTCATGCATAATGCAGTGGTAAACACAGGTGCTAAAGTTGCAGAAAATGTAATTTTGAACAGTATGAGTTTGGTTGAGCATGATGCAAGTATTGGCGCACATTCACATATTTCTACCAGGGCGACAATAAACGGCGGAGCATCTATTGGAGAAGAATGTTTTATTGGTTCTCATGCAATAGTTTTTAATCAATGCGATATTGGTCACAGTTCCGTGGTGAGCGCAGCTCAAGTGGTTCGGCGTAACATTCCTAAGAAGTCCATTCTTAAAGGTGCTGCAAGCATTCAAGCTAGTCCAGTGTTTGTCATTGCTGAAGCAGGTGTCAATCATAATGGCGATCAAAACTTAGCAATGCAAATGATCGAAGTCGCTGCAACATCAGGCGCTGATGCGGTCAAGTTTCAAACATTTCGCTCTGAAGATATAAGCACTGATTATGCTGAAAAAGCAGAATATCAGAAAGCGAACACAGCCCGTTCTGAGTCCCAAAAAGATATGCTTAAAGCATTAGAGCTTCCTGAGGATAATTACGCTGAACTGGTTAAACATTGTGCAATAAATAATATCGAATTTATGTCGACTGCGTTTGATATTCGCAGTATGAATTTTTTGCTCGAACTTGGTATTCAACGTATTAAGATTCCTTCTGGTGAATTGACGAATGTGCCATTTCTGAGGCATTGTGCCAAACAAAAATTACCGATAATTTTGTCAACTGGAATGGCGACATTTGATGAAATAGTTCAGGCTAAAAGTGTTTTACTGGATGCAGGGCTTGATATATCTCAATTGAGTATTTTGCATTGTAATACGGCTTATCCAACGCCTTTTGAAGATGCTAATTTGTCTTGTATAACTACATTGTCAAAACTAAGCGCTGAAGTAGGTTATTCCGATCATACTTTGGGCGATGAGGCGATTATTGCCAGTATTGCATTAGGTGCTAGAATCGTAGAAAAACATTTTACGCTAGACAGAAATTTGCCCGGCCCAGACCAGTCAACCAGTCTTGAACCTGAAGAATTGAACTCAATGGTTAGTCGTATTCGCCATATTGAACAGGCAATGGGCGATGGTATAAAAGCACCTAGTCAGAGTGAAATAGCAAATATCGCAATTGCTAGAAAATCGATTGTTGCTAGTGAATTTATTAAGAAGGGTGAAGTTTTATCGGAACAAAATTTAACGACTAAAAGACCAGGAAATGGTATGTCAGCTTCGCTATGGGATCAAGTGATTGGTCAGGTTGCCCCGCGTGATTATGTTGCAGATGAGCAAATAGATTGTTGATGAATGTTGATTAAAAATAATTACCAATAAAAATTTTGAAGGAAAAGTGTATGTTGTAG
>CALKZN010000147.1 GCA_938002995.1 uncultured Arenicellaceae bacterium
CAGAAGATGTACCTGAAGAATTAATCATGCAATTAATGGAAGGTGGCCGGTTGGTCATGCCATTGCAGACAGACGATAAAAATGAACAACGATTGATTGTGCTTGATAAAACAGCGTCTGGAGTTAAACAGAAAGTATTAGATAGCGTCGCATTTGTCCCGCGCGTTTCAGGCGTGGTTTGAAAATTCCTCTTTTGTAGCGTTTAGCTAATAACCATAGCAATAAAATACCAAGAGTTTTAATACTCCCAATGAAAATTCTAAATGAAAATTTTTGAACCTATATACAAAAAAACACTAGCATGGGCAGGTCATCCTCAAGCTGAAAAAATCTTGGGTGTAGTGAGTTTTGCGGAATCGTCCTTTTTCCCAATCCCTGTTGATGTGATGTTAGCTCCAATGGCCTTGGCGGAACAAAACAAAGCCTGGAGATTTGCTTTTATTGCAACTATTGCTTCTGTACTGGGTGCAATTTTCGGTTATTTCATTGGTGCTGTTTTTTTTGACTCTATTGGCCAACAAGTAATTGATGCATTACATTGGCAGGATAAGTTTGATTTAGTTAAGCAAGGATTTTCTGACTATGGAGTCTGGATTATCTTGATTGCTAGCTTCACTCCGTTTCCGTATAAAATTGTGACTATTTCTGCAGGTATATTTGGCATCGCTTTATTACCATTTATTGGGCTTTCTTTGATTGGCCGAGGGGGTCGGTTTTATTTGGTTAGTGGTTTAGTTAAATATTTTGGGCCTAGTATAGAAAACGTTCTTGAAAAATGGGTTGAGCGTATTGGCTGGGGTGCATTAGTATTATTAGTTGTTGCAGCTGTTGCTTATAAATTATTTTTTCATTAAAAATTCTGAGAGAGTAGATTAGTCAAACGTCCAATGAATAAAGCGTATCTAATCTCGATTTTTCTAAGTTTTGTGCTAGTAGCTTGTGGAGGCTCTAAAAGCCCAGTAGTTTCTCGCTCAACGGTTGATAGATACGCCGAGTCTGAAAAATTAGGTGGGCGTATTATTACCATTATACAAAGCGGTGATACTTGGTATGGCATCGCCTTTGCAAATAGTTTGAATGTCTCAGAACTTGCCGCATGGAATGGCATGACTGAAAACGACAAATTAAGAATTGGTCAACGCATTCGTTTGACTAAGCCATCGGGTTTTCAAGCTGAGTCGCAATTCGCTGCGTCTAACTCTGCAGTGGCAGATGGAAATACTAAAGTAATCCAAGTTAGGCCTTCGGCCTCTTCAAATACGCCACCAAAAGCTGCACAAGTGGAGCGTTCTAGAAACATTCCTTCTGTTGAAGGTGCAAAAACCAGAGCGATAGTTTCTCAGGGTTCAAATAACACAAATCAAGTTAAAATTAAGCCTAACACTACGCGTATTCAAGAAAATACTGAGTTTGATCAAAAAACTGTGCGATGGAATTGGCCTTTGCGCGGCAAATTGGCTGCACGTTTTTCTCCGACAACCGGACGTAAAGGAATTGATATTAGCGGCAAACAAAATCAAGAAATTAAAGTAGCGGCTCCAGGCAAGGTGGTTTATCAGGGCAATGGTATTAAAGGCTATAATAATTTGATTATTATTAAGCATAGTGAAGATTTATTGAGTGCTTATGCACACAATCAAAAGGTCTATGTACGTGAAGGGCAGTGGATAAAAGCAAACCAAACAATTTCTACAGTTGGACTCAGAAATGGCAAGCCTTTGTTGCATTTTGAAATCAGAAGAAATGGCAAGCCCGTTGATCCTTTGCGATATTTAGGCAAGCAATAAACACTTTTACAGTTTAAGTGCCTATTTAAGCTATATTTAGCGCGACATTCACTCACAGCATCGTTAAAATACCACGTTTGAATTTACACTCATAAAGCACGCTTATTAGTGCTTAGCCTGTTGCTGCAGGGCAACTATTTAACATGACAGATATTATGCAAAAAATCACTCTTGGAATTTTAGGTCTTGGAACAGTTGGCGGCGGCACAGTGAATGTTCTGCAGCGCAATACAGAAAAAATCAGTGGCAGGACTGGAGTTGAAATACATATTAAATCTGCATTAGTACGATCTTTAAATAGTGAACGAATTTGCGATTGTTCGGGCATTCAAATGACAACTGATCATTTGGATATCGTTAATGATCCAGAAATTGACATCATTGTTGAATTGATTGGTGGCGATACTCTTGCAAAAGAATGTCTTGAAATAGCAATTGCCAATGGTAAGCATGTAGTCACTGCTAACAAAGCTCTGATTGCAAAATATGGCAATGAATTATTTGCTAAAGCAGAAGCTAATAATGTTTCTATTGCCTATGAAGCATCAGTTGCTGGAGGCATCAGTATTATTAAAGCATTACGTGAAGGGATGTCAGGTAATGAGATTGAGTTTATTGCTGGAATTATTAATGGCACGGGAAATTTCATTTTGACTGAAATGCTCGAGAAAGGTCGTGATTTTTCTGACGTTCTCGCTGAAGCTCAAGCCCTAGGATATGCCGAAGCAGATCCAACGTTTGATGTTGAAGGTATTGATGCTGCACATAAGCTTGCTATTCTTGCGGCTATTGGCTTTGGAATGCCGATTGATTTTGAGTCAGTTTATACTCAAGGGATTTCTGGTTTAGCACTAGAAGATTTGAAATATGCTCAAGAGCTGGGTTACCGTATTAAGCACCTTGGTGTAGCTAAACGGACTGAAAATGGTATCGAGCTGCGAGTCCACCCAACACTCATTCCTGAAAAAAGGTTAATTGCCAATGTGAATGGTGTCATGAATGCTGTATTAGTCAGAGGTGATGCGGTGGGCAATACATTGCATTATGGCGCTGGCGCTGGCGCTGAACCAACAGCTTCAGCTATTGTTTCTGACATCGTTGATGTTGTGCGTAGAATCAGTTCTGGCAATCATTCTGCTAGTGCAGTGCCTCATTTAGGAGTGGCTGCAGAATTGTTGCAAACTCAAAAAATAGTCACTGTGAGTGAGTTCTCTTGCGGTTTTTACTTACGTCTTACGGTGAATGATGAGCCAGGTGTGATGGCTCAAGTGACACAAATTTTTGCTGAAAAAAATATTAGTATTGAAGCGATTATTCAAAAAGAACCAACTGATGAGCAAAAAATTGTACAAATTATTTTATTAACCGAAGAGTGCAGAGAAAAATTATTGGATGAATGCATTCAAGAAATTCAATCTTTATCTGCAATTCAAGCGCCTGCGGTGAAGATTCGTGTCGAGCATTTAAGTTGAGCATATAGTTGGACTTTTAAGTTAGCCCATCAAGTTTAAATAGAATTAAAATGAAATATATCAGTACTCGTGGCCAAGCTGAGTCACTCAGTTTCGAAGATGTTGTTTTAACCGGTTTAGCAAGTGACGGCGGACTTTATGTGCCTGAAACAATACCTGTCTTTTCTAAGGAAAAAATTGATAGCTTTGCAGGATTGTCTTATGAGGAACTTGCTTACGAGATAATGGCGCCATTTGTTGATGGTGAAATTCCTGATGAAGACTTTAAAAGGCTGATTAAACAGGCGTATGAGAATTTTCGGCATGATGCAATAGCTCCTCTAGTGCAAACTGCACATCAGGAATGGATTTTGGAATTGTTTCAAGGGCCAACCTTAGCGTTTAAAGACTTTGCTTTGCAATTGTTGGGCTTGATTTTGGATTACTTTTTGAAGAAACGTAATCAAAAAGTAGTTGTTCTTGGTGCAACTTCTGGTGACACCGGGTCCGCGGCAATTGAAGGTTGCCGTCATTGTGAAAATATTGATATTTTTATTTTACATCCGCAGAACCGAGTGTCAGATGTGCAGCGTAAGCAAATGACA
>CALKZN010000148.1 GCA_938002995.1 uncultured Arenicellaceae bacterium
GATTGGTCGATGTTGTTCGTGCTGAATTTTTGAAAGGCCGTAATTTAGATTATGTGAGAGCCGCGAGAGCGATGGGCGTAAGTAATCGAACCATCATGTTTAAACACATCTTGCCCAATGCAATGGTGGCCACAATGACAATGCTGCCATTTATTTTGACTGGCGCTATTATCACACTGACATCGCTTGATTTCTTGGGCTTCGGGTTGCCAGTAGGCTCCGCTTCTTTAGGTGAATTGATGTCGCAAGGAAAAGGTAATTTACATGCCCCATGGTTAGCGATTACTGCTTTTCTAGTGATATCGAGCATGTTAACGCTTCTTGTATTCATTGGTGAAGGTATCAGGGATGCCTTTGATCCACGCCTTCTTTCTAAATAAGGCTCAGTTATTTATTATTATTTATAATCATCAATATGTCTGAAAATTCAATATCCAAAAAAGAAGCGATTTTGCATGTCAAAGATCTGTCCGTTTCTTTTCAACAAGGAGAGAAGAAAACGCATATTGTTAAAAACGTTAGCTTCAATGTTGAGCGTAATACTACCGTCGCTTTAGTTGGAGAGTCAGGTTCTGGAAAGTCGCTAACGGCGCATTCAATCATGCGTCTACTGCCATACCCAGCCGCTTTTCATCCTAGTGGGGAGATATGGTTCAGTAGCGAAGCCTGTGCAACAGAGGTTTGTGATGATGATCAAAGAACTGAGCTGCTGTCACGTTCACTAAAATCGATGACGGCTATTCGTGGCTGCGATATTGGCATGATTTTCCAAGAGCCCATGAGTGCTCTAAATCCTTTGCAAACCGTAGAAAAACAAGTAGGTGAATCGGTTACTCGTAACCAAAAGCTTTCTAAAGCTGAAACACGCGAAAAAATCTTATCTTTATTGGATGATGTTCATATCATTGATCCTGTCTCAAAATTGAAATCCTACCCTCATCAACTCTCTGGAGGACAACGGCAAAGGGTGATGATTGCAATGGCTTTGGCAAATAGGCCAAAGTTATTGATTGCTGATGAACCAACCACTGCACTGGATGTGACGGTTCAAAAAGAAATTCTAGACCTTTTACGTGAACTGCAAGATCAATATCATATGAGTATATTGTTGATCACTCATGATTTAGGTGTCGTCAAATATATGGCAGATAAAGTGCTAGTCATGCAAGATGGTGAAATTGTTGAAAGGGGAGAGACGCACGATATTTTAAATCACCCTGAACATAGCTACACCAAACTTTTAATGGATAGCTATCCAAAAGGTGAAGCGGTGACACTGTGTGACCCTATTGATGAATGTCCAGTGGTGGTTTCAACAGATGATCTTCATGTGAAGTTTAATGTGTCTAAACCATTGTTTGGTACCTGCAAAGATTTTTTTCATGCCTTGAAAGGCGTTAATGTTCAATTGTATGAAGGCAGTACTTTAGGTGTGCTAGGTGAGAGTGGTTCAGGAAAATCCACCTTGGCACTAGCGATACTCAGGCTGATAAAATCTACTGGCACAATTGAATTAGATGGACATAGTATTTCTCATCTCAGCGAAAAAGCTTTGCGGCCACTAAGAAGCTCCATGCAAGTTGTTTTTCAAGATCCTTTCTCTAGCTTAAGCCCGAGAATGTCAGTCAAACAAATCATCAGTGAGGGCTTGCATTTGCAAGGCGATTTAAGCGGCGCAGTCATTGATCAACAAGTTGATGACATCATGTTAGAAGTGGGCTTAGACCCAGAGACAAAGCATCGCTATCCTCATGAATTTTCAGGTGGTCAGAGGCAACGCATCGCCATTGCCAGAGCGTTTATTCTAAACCCAAGAGTAGTATTCCTAGATGAACCAACGTCAGCACTTGATCGAGCCGTTCAAATGCAAGTCATTGAGCTACTCAGGAAACTACAAGAACAACGCAAATTGAGCTATGTGTTTATCAGTCACGACATCCATGTGATCAAAGCCATTAGTCATAGCATCATGGTGATTAAAAATGGTGAAGTAGTTGAATATGGCGACGCCAAAGAAGTGTTAGAAAATCCAGTTCATTCCTATACGCAAAAGCTGTTGGCAGCGACGTTAGATTCATGAACATTTTGTATTGTAATGATATTTAAGAATACTAGGTCATGATAATAGTAGACAATTTACATTAATCAGTTTCCAATAAACAAACTTTAGGAGATAAATGATGACTAATATCATGAAAAAAATCAGTGCTTTCGCTCTGCTCTTTATATCAATAAACGCTTTTGCAGTAGATCCTATCTATACACCTTTATTGTCAAACAACGCGATTCGAGGTTATGACACAGTAGCTTATTTCACTGAAGGTAAACCGGTTAAAGGTGATAAAAAGTATTCGACTGAATATCAAGGTGCAAACTGGTTATTTTCGTCTCAAGAACATATGGACTTATTTGTTGCAAACCCTGAAAAATACGCACCTCAATATGGTGGTTATTGCGCCTACGCGGTATCGCAAAATACTACAGCCTCTATTGAGCCTGAACAGTTCACCGTGCTTGATGGTAAGCTTTACTTGAATTACAACCAAAGTGTTAATGATCTTTGGAATACTGATAGAGCAGGTTTTATTACGACAGCGGATAAAAATTGGCCACAAGTTTTAGCTAAATAATTTCATTGGATACCTTGAGGCTGATTATGTCAGCTTCAAGGTTGAAAATTTCATTGATAATTTTCAGTGCTAGAACGCGAATTTTATTGATGTATGTAAGTTTAAGCGCTTTTTAATTCATCTAAGAAATTCTCTAAGATATAGTTATTGCTAGCACCTTTACGGATGATTGCCGAATAGTTAGTGTCAAAGTGATAATCTTTCACTTGTATGGCTTTTAATTTCTTTTCTTTGACCCAACGTTCAGCATAATGTGATGGTAAGAAACCAATGTATCGTCCTGTCAGAATTAAAAAAGCTATTCCTTCTCGATCAGTTGATGTTGCTGTCGCATGAAGTTGCTGTTGTTGTTGCTTTATATCTGCGGCTTGGGGGTAAGCCGGTATGGCAGCATCATAGTCTTTAAGTTTTACGGTATTGCTTGTATCAGAAAATAAAGGATGATCTGTACTGCAATATAATAAAGACTCTTCTTTGTATAGTGGAATATATTCTAATCCTGAAATCTTACGTAGATCTGGAACAACGCCTATATGGAGTTTGCCATCTAATATAGCTGTTTCAATTAGTTTGGGGGGATTCATGCGTATATTGATGAACACCCCGGGCCCCTTATCTTTTAATGCAGCCAGAGATCTTGTGACTTTCATACGAGGAATTGACGCTAGGTTCTCTGTGATTCCTATATTGAATTCGCCTTTGAGTTCTTTATTAATCGCGCTGACTTGAGATTTAAAAGATTCTAAACTGGCAAGTAGTTGCAAAGACGATTGATAAATTACTTCGCCTTCATTTGTGATTGAAAATCCCGCCCGCCCGCGATTACAAAGTCTCATGTTTAATAGACTCTCTAGTTCACTGATGGCAATGCTAATGGCGGGTCTACTAATATTCAGCTCAACTTCTGCCGAAGCAAAACCACCCGACTCTATAACGGTTTTAAAGATTCTTATAAGGCGAATATGAGAATCACCGAGTTTATGGGGTAACAAATTTTTAGTTGCCATGTATTTTGATAATGCTTAAATAGATAATTATATAGTTAATTAAATACTTAAGTTAGATTAAATATGTTTAGATTTAAGTAACTAAAAATTAAGCGGATAATAGTTATAAATACAAAATTATTTAAAAAAACTCGTGAGTATTTATGCAAAATAAAAAACAAGTACTAGAAAGCTGTAATCTGACTCAAGAGCAGTTAGATAGCCATTGGATGGCATATACTGGTAATCGTGAGTTTAAGAAAAATCCACGCATAATAGTCTCTGCCGAAGGTAAATATTACACCGACGCCGAAGGTCGTAAAATATTTGATGGTCTATCCGGTTTGTGGACTTGCGGTGCAGGCCATAGTCGCCCGGAAATTATTGAGGCGGTCAGCAAACAAATGAAAGAGTTGGATTATTCTCCCTCGTTTCAATTTGGGCATCCTAAATCATTTGAACTGGCTCATCGGATAACGCAATTCATGCCTGAAGGTCTTAACCGAGTGCTGTATACCAACTCAGGTTCGGATGCAGTTGAAAGTGCATTGAAAGTGGCACGTGCCTATTGGCGAAAAAAAGGTCATGGTAGTAAGACACGTTTGATCGGAAGAGTGAAAGGCTATCACGGTGTCAATTGGGGAGGCATTAGTGTTGGTGGTATAGGTGCAAACAAGGCCATATTCGGGCAAATGATGGAAGCGGATCATTTGCAACACACTATGTTGCCTCAAAACCGTTTCTCTAAAGGAATGCCAGAAGAGGGCGCTGATTTATTGAGTGAATTAGAGGAGATGGTTATATTGCATGATGCATCAAATATTGCGGCGGTGATTGTTGAACCTATGGCTGGCTCGGCAGGGGTTATTCCCCCTCCCGTAGGTTATTTAAACCGTTTGCGTGAAGTCTGCACCAAGAATAATATCTTATTGATATTTGACGAGGTCATTACCGCCTTTGGACGTGTAGGATCAAATACCGGTTCTGAAGAATTTGGTGTTGTTCCCGATATCATTACGATTGCAAAGCAGGTCACCAATGGTGTCGTACCTCTGGGAGCAACCATTGTTAAACAAGAGATCTATGATACTTTTATGGATGCTGGTGGCCCTGAATATGTTTTGGAATTGCCACATGGTTACACCTACTCAGCTCATCCTTTGGCCTGCGCTGCAGGTTTAGCAACATTAGATATTTTGGACAATGAACAATTGATTCCACGGGTAAAATCGATGTCGCCTTATTTTGAAGATCGGCTACATAGTTTGAAAGGTATACAATACGTTCACGATATTCGTAATTACGGTTTTGCCGGGGCGCTGACTATAGAAGCATCGCCTGGTGAACCATTACTGCGTCCTTTTCAAATAGCGATGAAGTGTTGGGAGAAAGGTTTTTATGTTAGATATGGTGGCGATACGATTCAAATAGGGCTACCGTTCACAGTAGAGAAAGAAGAAATAGATAGCTTGATTAATGCATTAGGCGAATCAATTAATGAGTTAGATTAGAAAATTATAGAGGAACAAAGCATGACAACAATTGGTCATTTAATTAATGGTGTGAATCGAAGTGATAATGAACGCACTCAAGATGTTTATAATCCAGCGACTGGAGAAGTAAGCAAGCAAGTTGCATTGGCTTCTAAAGAGACCGTTGAAGAAGCAATTGCAGCAGCACAAGCGGCATTTCCTGAATGGCGCAATACGCCAGTTGGAAAACGTGCAGCAGTCATGTTTCGTTTCAAGGCTTTATTGGAACAGAATGCCGATAAAATTTGTGAGTTAATTGGTGATGAACATGGCAAAATTTGTCATGACGCCGCGGGCGAGCTTCAACGTGGAATTGAAAATATAGAATATGCCTGCGGAGTTGGAGAATTATTAAAGGGCGAACATAGTAAAAATGTAGGCCCGATGATTGACGCATGGAGCGAGTTTCAACCATTAGGGGTTGTTGCAGGCATAACACCGTTTAATTTCCCAGCAATGGTGCCTTTGTGGATGTATCCAATGGCAATTGCCTGTGGCAACACATTTGTTTTGAAACCTTCTGAACGTGATCCATCATCTACTTTGTTTATTGCTGGTTTGCTTAAAGAAGCAGGGCTTCCAGATGGCGTAATGAATGTTGTGAATGGCGATAAACTTGCTGTAGATACATTGCTAGAAGACAAACGTGTTCAAGCAGTCAGTTTTGTTGGTTCAACCGCAATTGCTGAGTATATTTATACTACGGCAACAGCTAATGGCAAACGCTGTCAGGCTTTGGGCGGCGCTAAAAATCATGCTATTGTCATGCCTGATGCAGATATAGACAATGCGGTAAATCAATTGCTGGGCGCTGCATTTGGCTCTTCAGGAGAGCGTTGTATGGCACTTTCCGTTGCGGTTGCAGTGGGAGATCAAGCAGCAGATGAATTGATTGAAAAAATGGCAGCCGGAATGAAGCCTTTGAAAGTTGGAGAAGCATCAGATGAATCAAATGATTTTGGCGCTGTAATCACACGACAGCATCAAGAAAGAGTGATTGGCTTTATTGATAGTGCTGAACAAGAGGGTGCGAAAGTAGTTGTTGATGGCCGTAATCCTGATGTGAAAGGCTATGAAAATGGGTTTTTTGTTGGCGCCACTCTGATTGATAATGTCTCTACGTCAATGGTGAGTTATCAAAATGAAATTTTTGGCCCTGTGTTACAAGTGATTCGAGTCAAAACTATGGAAGAGGGAATGCAGATCATCAATGACCATGAATATGGTAATGGCACTTGTATTTTTACCCGTGACGGAGAAGCGGCGCGGTATTTCTCCGATAATATAAAAGTTGGCATGGTTGGCATTAATGTGCCATTACCTGTGCCCGTTTCATATCACAGTTTTGGCGGTTGGAAGCGATCACTATTTGGTGACTTATATGCCTATGGCCCAGATGCTGTCAGGTTTTATACTCGTCGAAAAACAATAACTCAACGCTGGCCATCTAGTGACTTGAGAGAGGGAGTGTCGTTTTCATTTCCTAGCTAATTTTTTTCATGTAAGAGCTTTACCTCTATAGAGCTCTTGCCTTTCCTTGCAAT
>CALKZN010000149.1 GCA_938002995.1 uncultured Arenicellaceae bacterium
GTCTGCTGCTTGTTTTTCAACATTCCCGACCATCGCTAAAATTTCACGAAATCGAGCAACTAGGTCAACACCCGCATGCGTTAACCCATCAATATGTTTGCCATTTCGCTTAAAGATCTGTACCCCAAGTTCTTCCTCTAAACGCTTAACTTGGCTACTGATGCCTGGTTGAGAGGTAAATAATGCTTCAGCTGCAGCAGTAACATTCATACCTGAATCAACAACTTCTACAACATATTGGAGTTGGCGTAATTTCATTTGAAAGTTTAACTATTTGAGTAAGGGCTATTTTACGATCATTTTTCTATATTCAAAGACTATGTGATTTAAAGCCTATGTAATTTAAAGCCTATGTAATTAAAAATCTATGTATGACCTTGCTTTTCACGTTCTGCAAGCATACGTTTTCGCTTGCTGCATTGGCTTCTTTCTTCACAAATATCGCAAGCCCCATTTAGGCCTTCGATCGCATTTAGACCACCGCAGCTACCCTTGATTGATTTTCCTGCAATAATATAGCCGATTGCCATAATCGCCATAATAAAAAGAAAGACTGCAAATGTTACAAATATCATAGCCATATTATTTTAACCTCATCATTCTGTGTTTTAGTTATATTCATTAAACACTATTTGTTCACTATATACTTTTCAAATGCCTGTGAATACAAGACCTGAAACTGTGATTCATTATCGCTTGAAAGTGTGGGTAAGCGGAAAATAAAAAATGCAGGAATTTGATTGTTTTCAGCAAACTCCAATGCTTCTTCACCCATCACCATAAACGCAGTCGATAAAGCATCTGCTCTAGCAGCAATCGGATCGATAACTGTCACTGCTGCCAAATTATGATCAACTGGCTTTAGAGTTCTAGGGTCAACGGTATGTGAATAGCGCTTGCCATCAGCCACATAAAAATTTCGGTAATCCCCTGAGCTTGCTACTCCGCCTCCTGAGACATCAATGACAACTTGAAACCCTGTTGGAGAATCTGGTTTTTCTACCGCTAAGCGCCATGGGTTGCCTTTGGCATTAACGCCTTCAGCCCTAATTTCACCACCAATTTCGACTAAATGATTGACACAACCTAACTCCATCAAATGATTAGACACTTGATCAACTGCATAACCTTTCGCAATTGCAGAAAAATCAACCGACATTTTAGAATGTGTTTTACGCCATTGGGTAAACGAACCATCAAGTTCTAACTTATCAAAGCCAATATATTCTTTCACTGCTAATAGTTCAGCATTTGAAGGAATTTTTTGATCATCTAATGAGACTTCCTTGTTTGGCCCAAAACCCCAAAGATCAACCAACGGCATTACCGTAACGTCAAAAGCTCCTTGGGTCTCTTGAGACACGCGTTGAGCTGCGGCAAAGACATCAACCAATGCGGGACTGACTTCTTGAAAATCAGTGTTATCAGATTGGTTAAACTTGGATAACTCTGAATCAGTTATATAGGTAGACATTGACTGATTAACGCTTTCCATCACAGGCAGTACTTCTGCTTGCCAAGCCTTTTTATTTCGGTCTGACTTACACACTAAAGTAAGATTATATTGCGTGCCCATAATAGGTCCATTAATACGCACCATATTGCCTTTTTCAATACATGCAGTAATAAACACTGAGACAGGAACAACAGCCACACAAACAAATAGCCGGCGAGGCCAGCTATTTGTTGTATGTTTGATAAATTTTTGCAACGGTTTAGCCACCAAAATCATCTAGCATAATATTTTCGTCTTCTACACCTAGATTGTGCAACATATCAATGACCGCAGCATTCATCATTGGCGGGCCACACATATAAAATTCGCAGTCTTCTGGAGCTTCATGTTCATTCAAATAATTTTCAAGCAAAACATTATGAATAAAGCCTGTTTCCCCTGTCCAATCATCTTCAGGCTGTGGGTCGGATAGAGCAACATGCCATTCAAAATTATCATTTTCAGCCGCTAAGGTGTCGAAATCATTCACATAGAACATTTCTTTTTTGCTACGAGCGCCATACCAAAATGATATTTTACGATTTGTTTTGATTCGACTTAATTGATCAAAAATGTGCGAACGCATTGGGGCCATACCTGCACCACCACCAACAAAAACCATTTCCGCTTCTGTCTCTTTGGCAAAAAACTCACCAAACGGCCCAGAAATTTCAACCTCATCACCTGGTTTCAAATTAAAAATATACGATGACATAACACCTGGTGAAATACCTTGTGTACCTGGAGGAGGAGAAGCGATACGTACGTTAAGCATGATAATGCCTTCTTCTTCAGGATAGTTCGCCATAGAATAAGCACGCTCAACTTTTTCAGTCACTGTTGATTCAAACTGCCATAAATTGAAGTGATCCCAATCGCCTTTGTATTCATCCTCAACAGAGAACTCTGTGTATTTTAATTGATGAGGAGGACATGCGATTTGGATATATCCACCTGCACGAAAACCAACATCTTCACCTTCAGGAAGTTCTAATACCAACTCTTTGATAAATGTAGCAACGTTTTCATTGGAACGAACTTTACACATCCATTTTTTAACACCAAAAACTTCTTCAGGCACTTCAATTTTCATGTCTTGCTTAACCGCAACTTGACATGATAAACGATCGCCACAAGACGCTTCTTTTTTAGTAATATGCGACGTTTCTGTTGGCAATATAGAACCACCACCTTCAAATACTTTCACACGACATTGAGCACAAGTACCACCGCCACCACAAGCTGATGGGACAAACAATTTGCTATCTGCCAAAGCGCCTAGCAATTTACTGCCTACAGGCACTTGAATCGTCTTTTCACCGTTAATTTCGATATTGACATTACCGCTAGCCACTAAACGACTTTTAGCAAAAATAATAACCGACACCAGTGCAATCACGATGAAAGTAAAAAAGACCACTCCTAAACCGACTGTTAACATCTTTAAACCTCTTTATCTCTGAGTGATTTCAACTTTTAAAGTTTGATTCCTGAAAAGGCCATAAAGCCAAGGGACATCAAACCAACCGTGATAAATGCAATGCCAAGGCCTTGTAAACCATCAGGCACATCACTGTATTTGAGTTTTTCACGAATTCCTGCGAGTGCAACAATCGCTAAAGCCCAACCAAAACCAGAACTCGCGCCATAAACAACGCTTTGTGTGAAACCATAATCTCGCTCAACCATAAATAGTGTGCCACCTAAGATTGCACAATTCACAGTAATTAGCGGTAAGAAGATACCTAATGCACTGTGAAGTACAGGTACAAAACGATCTAAAAACATTTCTAAAATTTGAACAATTGCGGCAATAACACCGATATAACTCAACAATCCTAAAAAGCTCAAATCAACATTTGGCAAACCTGCCCATGCTAAAGCACCATCTTTTAATAACAATTGATAGATTAAGTTATTTGCAGGAATAGTGATACCTTGCACAACAATTACTGCAACGCCCAACCCAATTGCTGTAGAAATATTCTTTGATACCGCTAGGAATGTACACATTCCCAAAAAGAAAGACAGCGCAAGGTTTTCAATAAATACCGACTTGACGGCTAAACTGACCAGATCCATTAGTGAGCCTCCGCGTTATGCGCTTTTTGCAATTCAAAATCAGCCTTTTCAACTTGATCTTTCTTCCAAGTACGGACCGCCCAAATAAACAAACCAATCACAAAGAAAGCACTTGGTGGCAACAACATTAAACCATTAGTTTGATACCAGCCACCTTCACTGACTGGTTTTAAAATTGTGTATCCTAGTAAGGTACCTGAACCAAATAGTTCCCTAACAACGCCAACAACTATTAACACAACGCTGTAGCCTAAGCCGTTACCAATACCATCCATAAATGACAACCCTGGACCATTCTTCATGGCAAAGGCTTCAGCACGACCCATTACAATACAGTTGGTGATAATTAAACCAACAAACACTGACAGCGTTTTACTAATTTCAAAAGCGAAGGCCTTCAAAAATTGATCAACTACTATTACCAATGAGGCGATAATCACCATCTGCACAATAATACGAATGCTGGATGGAATGTGATTACGAATCAAGCTGATCGATAAATTTGAACATGCTACAACACTGGTCACAGCAAGACACATTACCAACGCAACCGAAAGTTTTGAGGTAACCGCTAATGCTGAACAAATTCCTAGAATTTGTAGACCAATAGGGTTATTTACAAAGATTGGATCAAATAATACACTTTTAGTTTGACTATCCATTGTTAGCTCCTGCAGAGGCTGCAAGTTTCTTTAAATACGGGCCAAAGCCGTTTTCACCTACCCAAAAACGAACCAAGTTCATGACACCAACACTGGTTAGCGTTGCACCCGCTAAACCGTCAACATCATACTGAGAATCTTTAGCCGCTCGGCCTTTGACTACCTGAAAAGTAGGCTTACCATTTTCATCAGTGACGCTTTTGCCTTGCCATACTTTTTGCCAAGCACGGTTTTGAATTTCACCACCAAGACCAGGAGTTTCGTTGTGTTCATAAAAGGTTACATCATCAATAGTGCGTCCATCAGGTTTCAATGCAACAAAACC
This sequence comes from uncultured Arenicellaceae bacterium, assembly GCA_938002995.1. Lineage (GTDB taxonomy): Bacteria > Pseudomonadota > Gammaproteobacteria > Arenicellales > Arenicellaceae > CALKZN01. The sequence continues at coordinate 4,565 of CALKZN010000149.1, forward strand.
GTACATAGTTGACCAAAGTCCATAACCTTTAATGGGAATGATAACTTTCGTCAATTGATCACCCTCTTTCATGGTGTAAATTTTGCCATATTTTGCACGACGACCTACAGATGCGATATCTTGCTCAGAACTTAAGTCAATACTCATACTCGGATCTTTAGCCGCTTGACGTTGGTTATATGTATCAACATCAACAATGTCAGTGTATTCACCAGTTTCCATATCAACCAAGCGTGCTTCAATCTTTTTGAAACGCTCTTCAATAGATTGAGATTCATCGGTCAAACCTGCAACTGAAAGAATATTTTTCTGCAAATCAATCAATCGGTTTTTTTGTTGCTGTGGTTTGAGTACTGTTGCAGCAACTGAAACTATCACAGAACAAACTAAGCATAAGGCGAAAGCGACAATAAAAGTCTTCGCGATACTATCGTTTGGCATCGCTAAAAAGCCTGTCTTTTTCTTTCCAGCTTCGTTCATCACTTCACTATCAACATTTTCGTTTTCGTTTGGATTAGACATAACGTTTCCCCCGACGACGCATATTAGATTGAACAACTGCCCAATCAATTAACGGTGCAAATAAGTTCGCAAACAGAATGGCGAGCATAATACCTTCTGGGAAGGCAGGATTAACAACTCGAATCAAGACAGTCATTAAACCAATCAACAAACCATATACAAAACGGCCCATATCAGTCATTGATGCGCTGACAGGATCAGTTGCCATATAGACCATACCAAAAGCAAAACCGCCAATCGTCAGATGCCAATACCAAGGTACACCAAACATAGGATTGGTATCACTACCAACCAAGTTAAACAATAAGCTTGTCGCTATCATCCCCAGTAGCACACCCAGCATGATTCGCCATGAGGCAACTTGGGTATATAACAAGAAGATTGCGCCAATCCCAATGGCTATCAATGATGTTTCACCAATAGAGCCTGGAATAGCACCGAAAACGGTTTCTTTGATCGTAAAACCTGCAGCTTGCAAACCTTCAACGCCACTTGCCGCTGCAACACTTAATGCTGTTGCACTGGTATATCCATCAACAGCAACCCAAACAGCATCGCCTGAAATTTGCGCTGGATATGCAAAGTACAAGAATGCACGTGCTGTTAATGCTGGGTTCAAGAAGTTCATTCCCGTGCCACCAAATACTTCTTTACCCAAAACAACACCAAAGCTAATGCCCACAGCCACTTGCCATAAAGGAATTGTAGGAGGAACAATTAAGCTGAAAAGAATAGAAGTAACAAAGAAACCTTCGCTCACTTCATGACCACGAATTGAGCAGAACAATATCTCCCAAAAGATACCTACCGCAAATGTAACCACATAAATAGGAAACCAATACCAAAAGCCATGAAAGAAGTTGGCAATTAAGCTATCTGGATTAACGCCAATACCAAACATTCCTAATAGTTGACCGCGCCAACCTTGGATTTCATTAATAGACATTGCTTGCAGAGCTTCATTTGCTTGCATGCCGACATTAATACAACCCATGATCACGCATGGTAAAGCCGCTATCCATACAAAAATCATGACGCGTTTTAAATCAACACCATCACGGACATGCGTTTTGCCTTTATTCACATCTGGTGGTGAATAAAATAATGTATCTACCGCCTCAAAGAAGGCATACCATCTTTCATGCTTACCACCGTTGGTTACATGAGGACGGATATTATCTAGTGTACGTTTTAAAAATGACATTTAACCCTCCAACTCAATTTGAGTTAGGTTTTCACGTAAAACTGGACCAAAATCATGTTTTCCAGGATCCACATATGTGCATAAAGCAAGATCTTCTTCTGCAAGCTCAAGACCTCCTAATTGTTGAACAGAGTCTGTGTCTTTAACGACAATAGCTTTTAGCAGAGGTGTAGGCAATATATCTAAAGGCATAACTTTTTCATAAACACCTACTGGCACGATCGGTCTAGGGCTACCATTTTGACTTGATGTGAGATTAAATTTCTTATTACGACCAAATAAACTCGATACATAGATATTCATTTTTGAAAACCGGTTTGTGCCCGGCACAATCCATCCCATAAAACGACGCTCGCGATCTTCGTCAATAACTGAAATTTGATTATCATATCGGCCAAGATAAGCTTGAACGCCTTCTGCAACTGAACCATTCAATATTGACCCACTGATGATACGACTTACTCCTTCATCTATAGAGTCTAAAACCAGCTCATTAATATCAGCGCCTAGTTCAGTGCTTATCAATCTTGGAGAACGTACTTTAGGTCCACCTAAAGCAATCACACGAGCGGTATCTAAATAACCAGTCACAAACAATTTACCTACAGCAATTACATCCTGATAGTTAATAGTCCAAACCGTACGGTTTGCATTGACTGGCATAATATGGTGAATATGTGTGCTTGAGTTTCCAGAAGGATGCGGACCAGAGAACTCTGAAACCTCTACTCCTTGCGATGAAGGTAGATCAGCGCCCATTGCCTTACATAAATGAACAGGTACTCCAAAGTTTGTTAAAACATCCAAACCTTGTTTAAAAGCTTCTTTTTCATTAGCAATGATGACTTGTGGATCGGCAGCTAATGGATTGGTATCCATAGCATTAATAAAAATACCGTCTACTTTTGCGTCTACTTGGGGAACTTTATTAAATGGTCGAGTACGAAAAGCAGTCCACAAACCTGATTTAATCAAATTCGAACGTAATTTTTCTTCTTCAATAGATGTCAGTTCCGAGGCTTCATACGCAGTGAACTTAGTTTGCGCTTTGCCTTGCTTTTCAATGACGACTGATAATAAAGCGCGCTTTTCTCCACGATTCACTTCAATGATAGTTCCTGCCGCAGGAGCAGTGACTTGTACACCGGGTGTCTTTTTATCTTCAAAGATAGCTTGACCTTGTTTGACCTTATCACCAACTTTAACAAGCATGGTGGGTTTCAAACCAATGTAATCATTACCTAAAATAGCCACTTTAGTGACGGGGCGCCCTTCATCAATCCTTTGATCTGGCGTGCCTAAAATGGGCAAATCAAGCCCTTTGGATAGGTTAAATACCAACTTACTGTACCTCTACATTGAGCCGTTTTCAGTCTAACTGCTCGCAGGCTGCGAGAAAGAAAGTCAAACCAAAAAGTCTTTGGTTGTTTCTACAATTGGGCTCGAATTATACAAGTTTCATTACTCGCCACAAGCCCTGTCACAAGGTTTATTTAATCAATCAACAGCTATTTTTTCTGATGAAAAAAACCAACAAACAATCAAAAAAATACCGTTATCGTTATTTTTTGATTCTTATATTCTCATTATTGGCACTTTTCTATCAGCACAAGCTTTGATATTTGCTTTTTTAGCAAAAAAAGTTGCTGTTATCATTTAAAAAAATATGCAAAAAAACATTTTTATTAGAAATAAATTTACCTTAAATCTTCAGAAAACAACTAAAAAAGCCAATTAGGCTTTGGCTTAAACACAAAATACGTCTTTATCAAAACAAAACACTCATAAAACCCGAACAACAATGATCAACAATTAAGACTGGACGTGAAGAATTTTATGTTTATTATGATCACTTACGAAAACAGCTGACTAGAATAATCTCTTATATTTCTAGCATACATTTATATGAATACTGAAAAAGTTATATTTGCATTTTTTGTTATCCTTGCATTCACTTTAAACTTTGGATTTTTTATCGGTGATATAGACAATGTAGCTCATCACGATATCTATGAGCTCTATGCCGCAATTGTTGTAGGTATTATTGCTACTATTTTAAAACTTGGCGACAGGTCTCAACTAGGCGCGGTAGTGCTTGCCTCCAGTTTGGTGTCCGTCATTCTATTAGTCATTGCTGCCGTCATGTGGATGCTAGCAACTAAGAATGGCTTCTCCATCGACAAATCGACAATGGCAAGTATTGTTTCATTTAGTGGTGGCGCTTTAGTCGCTAATTTCATCTCTGTCGTGCTTCTTATCACTGAAACATCGCTGACTAAACGATAGAACCTCTATTGTTAACAATACGTTCTTAATAGGCTCATTTTTTACTAATACAAAATACGTAAAAAATGATCACCATGATTTAAAACATTATTTGTTATAAAGCGTAATAACGTGTCAAACAACATTATATTCTTAGTACTACGCCGGATGCGCAGACCACTGATCGCTTTGATCGTGGTCTATGCAATTGCAACATTTGTACTAACATTGATACCAGGTGTTGACCCTGACGGTAATCCTTGGAAAATGAGTATTTTCCAAGCCTTTTACTTTGTCAGCTTCATGGGGTCAACCATTGGTTTTGGTGAAATTCCATACCCTTTCACTGATGAACAACGTTATTGGGTATTAGTTTGCATCTACACATCTGTTATTTCTTGGTTGTACACAATTGGTAGTTTGTTGACTTTAATTCAAGAAGCAACGTTTCGACAATCAGTTACCTCCCAACAATTCTCACGATCTATTCGTAGATTAAAAGCACCATTTTTCATAATATGCGGCTATGGTGATACCGGCAGAACATTAACCAAAGGCTTAACTGACCTTGGCTATGTAGTTGTTGTATTAGACAAAAAGGATGATGACATTAAGGCTATTCCTTTGAGCGACTTCAAAGCGCCAGTCTATAGCCTTACCGCAGACTTTTCTGTTCCTGAAACATTGATAAGAGCAGGCATCAAAAAACGCAAATACTGCGAAGGGATTGTTGCCCTATCACCTGACGACCATACAAACTTAAAAGTTGCTGTGGCAACTAAATCCCTTAATCAAGACCTCTTAACAGTCACTCGTGCTGAAGATGAAAATGAAATCGCCAACTTGAAGTCATTTCATACTGATGTAATTATCAATTCACATGAGTTATTTGCAGAGCGTTTAGTCGCAGCAATGAATAACCCTACTGGCGAAGCAATCGCACGCTGGTTGATCAATCAACAACAAGTTGAACTAGAAAAAGTTGAAATCCTTGAGGACCCGGACGAGGATGCCGAAGAAGAAGCTGAAAATGCTTCCAATAAATCAAACAATACCGACTCGTCTACTCATGCAGTTCCACATTCTGGCCGCTGGATTATTTGTGGGTATGGCAAATTTGGGCGCATTTTAAAAGACCACTTAGATGCTCAACAAGTAGAAACCGTTATCATTGAAGAGTCCAGCAACGTTTCAGACTTACCTGAAGGTTTTATTGATGGCAAAGGCACCGAAGCTGACACCTTAGAAAAAGCAGGCATTTATGAGGCTGTTGGATTAATTGCCGGCACAAAAGACGATGCAAATAACCTTTCTATTCTATTAACAGCCAAAAATCTTAATGACCGCTTATTCACTGTTGGTCGTTTAAACGAACAAAATAACTTACTTTTATATAGTAGCGCGAAGCCAAATATGACTTTACGTAATCGGCAATTGATGTCAGATGCTATTTTAACTCGCATCACTAGACCACTTGTGACCCGCTTTCTTCGTGAGTTACCGAAACTATCAGCCAAACGTACTCGCAAACTATATAGCCGCATTGCACTCTTAACAGCAGGTGAAAAACCCATCACATGGCGTATTGGCATCAACTCAAATGATGCTCCAGCGATTACAGAAACTATTGAAAAAAATTATACTATCACACTCAAACAATTATTAAGAAACCCGCTTAGTGGTAATGCTGGACGTGCATGCTGCTTGATGATTCGTCGCAGTGGTCATCTTGAAATCATGCCTGATGAAGACATTGAACTCATGTTAAATGATGAAGTGCTGTTATGCGGTACAAAATCTGAATCACGTTATACAAAATGGCAAACACATAATATCGAACTACTCGAGAACAATGTGCTGGAAAATCGCCATACAATTCCACTGCTTCGCTGGCTAGAACGCAAAGAAATTGCGAAAGTCACAGCACGTAAGGCAGCTGAAGCTGAAGCGATCAACTTAATGGATCAAGAAGAATCCACTGAAACAGAAATCATTGAAGAAGAACGCTAGTCCCTTATCATTCAATTTATTGCGTAGGCTAAGCAACCCAAAAGAGCCAAGTCTTAAAAATTAAACACGTCCATACAAGTCTTCAAATCTAACAATATCGTCTTCTCCCAAATACGAACCTGATTGAACCTCAATTAATTCAAGAGGGATTTTTCCAGGATTTTCTAGCGAATGGATAGCACCAAGAGGAATGAATACCGATTCATTTTCCGCCAGTAATTTTTCTTCATCATCAACACGTACTTTAGCTGCTCCGCTGACAACTACCCAATGCTCAGCTCGATGATGATGCTTTTGCACTGACAACTTTGCGCCAGGCTTGACGGTAATACGTTTTACTTGAAAACGTTCGCCAGCGTCCATAGAGTCGTAGTGCCCCCAAGGGCGATATACCACACGATGATGTTGGTGTTCAGTTCTACCCGCTTTAATAATTTGATTGACGATTTGTTTTACATTCTGAGCATGTTCTTTATTCGTCACTAATACCGCATCTTTGGTATTAACAACAACTAAGTCATCAACACCTAAAATTGTCACCAATTTATCTTCAGTATGAACATAGTTATTTTGACTTTCATGCGTAATGACATCGCCATTTAACACATTGCCATTAACATCTGGCGGTAATACATCCGCCAAGCTTGACCAACTTCCTAAATCATTCCAACCTACATCTAAAGGTAATACAAACGCCTGATTAGTCGCCTCCATTACCGCATAGTCTACAGACTCACTAGGACAAGACTTAAACGCTTCTTCATCAATGCGAATAAATTCTAAATCTAATTTTTTACCTTCCCAAGCTGCTTCACAAGCCTGTGCAATATCTGGACGATGCTTTTGCAATTCAGCAATATAATCTTTTGCAGAAAACATAAACATGCCACTATTCCACAGGTAATTCCCATCATCTAGATAGCCTTGTGCTGTCGTTAAATCTGGCTTTTCAACAAAACTAACGACCTTATTCAAAACATCTTTTTTTAAGCTTCCTGTTTGAATATAACCATAACCGATTGCCGCCTCAGTCGGCACAATTCCAAAAGTCACCAATTGTCCTGATGACATTGAATTATTAGCTGACTGAACTATCTGCCTAAACGCAGCAGCATCTTTAATCAAATGATCAGCTGCCAACACTAACAAAGTCGCATTTTCATCACTTTCAAGCGCTTGAAATGCTGCCAAACAAATTGCTGGCGCAGTGTTACGGCCACAAGGTTCAAGGATAATTCCATTATGCTCAATGCCAATTTGCCTTAATTGCTCTCCGGCTATAAACCGATGCTCTTCATTACAAACCACAATAGGCACTTCATGGTCCACGCCTTCTAAGCGCGTAATGGTCTCTTGCAACATAGTTCCTTGACCGCCTGTCAAGTTTAAGAACTGCTTTGGATAAGAGCCACGAGACAAAGGCCATAAACGAGTCCCTGAACCACCGGCAATGATAACTGGATGTAACATAGGTTTGATTTTATTTTTTGTTATTTAAAAAATGAGACTGCACTCACTGATAATATTCTACAGCAATGCGTTAATCTACATGAATCTTTAACATCTATGCAATCACAGAATCATCTTGCAGTTGTGCCACATATGCTGCTACGCCTTTATCAACGCTAGCCAGCTCTTGGGTATAACCACCTTCTTGCTTGAGTTTAGTTAAATCTGCTTGAGTATAACTTTGATATTTCCCAACCAGAGCTGCTGGGAATTCAATATATTGCATAATTCCCTGATCAACCCACTCAGCAACTGTTTTATTTTCATTATTAATTGCGTTTAAAGTCGCTGCTGCAACTTGATTGAAGCTACCGGCTGAGCCAGTACCAGCATTAAAAATACCACTACGGTCTGGATTATCTAGGAAATGAAAATTAATTTTGACAATATCATCAACCCAAACAAAGTCTCGCAATTGTTCACCATTCCCATAACCACCACTACCTTCAAAAAGTTTCACATAACCATTTTCACGAAATTGATTAAAAAAATGATAAGCAACGGACGCCATTCGACCTTTATGCGTTTCGCCACGCCCATAAACATTGAAATAACGTAGACCAACAACTTGAGCATTAATATCCTGCCAATGTCTGCGCAAATATTGGTCAAATAGTAGTTTTGAATATGCATAAGCATTCAAAGCTTGTTCATTGCTAGGGTCTTCTATGAAGATACTATTGCCGCCATATGTAGATGCTGACGATGCATAGATAAACTGAACATTTTTATTCTGGCAATAATGAAAAAGCGCTTTAGTGTAGTCAAAGTTATTCTTCATGATAAATTTGCCATCCGTTTCCATCGTGTCAGAGCAAGCTCCTTCATGAAAAATAGCTTGCATACCTTTCAAACAGGCATCATCTTTTTCTATACAGATCAAAAAATCATCTTTATCCATATAATCAAGAAACAAACAATCTTGAATATTTCGGCATTTGTTGCCATCAGTCAAATCATCAACGATCAAAATATCAGTGATACCTCGAGCATTTAAATCACGCACAATATTTGAGCCTATAAACCCTGCTCCACCTGTGACGACAATCATACACACCTCTAATTCTTTTACTTTCTTTTGTTTACCCTCTAGGTCTGATCTTTTGTCTTTAGATATAACCAAAGGGCACTTTATATATGCTTAACTTATGCTGGCATTTCAGAAAGTCGCGCAGAAATCTCATCAATCGTTGCTGTCGCCGTTCCAACTTTACCAACTACAACGCCAGCTGCTGCATTAGCAAATGCCAAGCGTTCTTGATTACTCATATCAGAAACCATCGCCATTGCTATGGTAGAAATCACAGTATCACCTGCACCACTGACATCAAAAACTTCTCGCGCTTTGGCTGGAGAATGCACATGTTCTGAACCGACAAACATACTCATACCCTTTTCACTGCGGGTGACTAACAATGCTTCTAGATCAAGAGAATCTCTTAAGGCAAAAGCTTTATCCTCAAACTCTTGATCACTTTCAATATCACCAACAACCGCCATAAATTCTTTCGCATTGGGTGTGATCAAACTAGCTCCACGATAACGAGAAAAATCTGATCCTTTAGGGTCTACAACTACCGTTTTATTGGCTTCCCTCGCAAGCTCAATCATTTTACTCACATGACGTAAACCACCTTTACCGTAATCAGACAATACAACAACATCTGCAGAAGCTAACTTTTGTTGGTAATCATCCAAGCATTGAGCTAATACTTCATCAGTTGGTTTTTTTTCAAAATCTGCTCGCAATAATTGTTGATTTTGAGCAATCATGCGTAGTTTTTCAGTTGTTTCAATATTTGAATCTTTTTGGAAAGATACTTCAGCACCAAAGCTTTTAACTAAACTCTCTAATTCTTTACCTGTATCATCATCACCAACAACGGATAATAATGTTGCCTTTGCTCCTAAAACAGCGACATTGTTTGCCACATTAGCTGCGCCTCCGGCACGGCTTTCTTTGGAGCTAACCGCCAACACAGGAACTGGCGCTTCAGGTGAAATACGATCAACAGATCCAAACCAATAGCGATCCAACATGACATCGCCAACAATCAAAATATTTAAATGCTTAAATTGATCTGCATATACTTTCATCGTTCAACCATCACTGATTAATAAGTCGTTATCGTCCAATTCCATAATAATCAAACCCTGCAGCACGCATTTGTTCAGGATCAAAGATATTACGACCATCAAAAATGACATGCTCATTCATCAATTCTTTCATACGTTCCAAATCTGGGCTGCGAAAATTTTTCCACTCAGTAGCAATTAATAAACCATCAACATTTTCTAGAGTCGCGTAATAATCATCTAAGGTTACAAAATCATCTCGACCTGAATAAATACGATGCGCTTCTTCAGCAGCAACTGGATCATAAGCTACCACAGTTGCACCACGTTCCCACAGACCTTCAATCATAACTCTGCTCGGAGCTTCACGCATATCATCAGTATTAGGTTTGAATGCTAAACCCCAAATGGCAAAATTTTTACCTTTTACATCGCCATAATGTTGGTCAATTTTACTGAGTAACACTTCTTTTTGATCTTTATTAACCGCTTCTACCGCTGACAAAATACGCGCATCATAACCTTGTTGCAACGCAGTTCTATGTAGCGCCTGAACGTCTTTTGGAAAGCAAGATCCTCCATAACCACAACCAGGATAGATAAAATCATAGCCAATTCTTGGATCAGAACCAATGCCTTGCCTGACTAGTTCAATATCTGCATTCAACTTCTCAGCTAAATTAGACAATTCATTCATAAATGAAATTTTCGTTGCCAACATTGCATTAGCTGCATATTTAGTTAATTCGGCAGAAGGAATATCCATCACTATCAAACGTTCATGGTTTCGATTGAAAGGCGTATATAAAGTTCGCATCAACTCAATCGCTCGCTCATCTTTTCCATCAACGCCTACTACCACCCGATCAGGCTTCATAAAATCCTCAATCGCAGCGCCTTCTTTTAAAAACTCTGGATTAGAAGCCACACCAAATTGAATATCAACGCCTCTTTTATCAAGCTCTTCTTGAATAGCGTGACGAACCTTTTCAGCAGTCCCAACCGGTACCGTCGACTTTGTGACTACTAATAAATAACCATTTAAGCGTTGGCCGACCTGTCTTGCAACATCAATAACATAACTAAGATCTGCAGACCCATCTTCATCTGGAGGCGTTCCAACAGCAATAAATAACACATCACTTAAAGCGTCAGGTTCATCGCCAATTGTTTCGCCAATATCGGTGGTAAAAGATAAGCGTCCAGAAGCAATATTAGCTTTGACTAAGTCATCCAAGCCTGGTTCATAAATAGGAATTACCCCGTTTTTAAGGTTTTCAATTTTGTGTTGATCCAAATCAACACAAAGAACATCGTTTCCAACTTCAGCAAAACATGTTCCTGAGACAAGACCGACATAGCCGGTGCCAATGACTGCAATTTTCATATAATGAATGCTAACTTCTAATTATTTCCAGATCAGCGCATTTTACCCGACTTAGAACACTTCCGTATAAAAATATATGCACTCTTTAAGTGCTCAAACTTCAAAAATGCACTAAAAATAGGTATTCTTTCGACCTACATTAAATATCGAAAAGTATTACACGGAGAATTTTATGAAAATGCCTGCTTTTTTAGCGCATTTACCTGCACAGTTATATGTACTAATTGTATTGCTACTTACACCAACCTTAGCTCTTGCAGCCGATGAAATTAATTCTGGAGATACCGCATGGATGTTGACCGCATCAGCATTGGTTTTATTCATGTTGCTCCCTGGCTTATCACTCTTTTATGCCGGTTTAGTACGTTCAAAAAATGTTCTATCCGTACTCATGCAGTGCTTCACTATTGCTTGTGTCATGTCATTACTTTGGTTCGCGGTTGGCTACAGCTTAGCGTTTAGTGGCGATGGCGCTTGGATCGGTAACTTAGATAAAGCATTTTTAAAAGGTGTCGGCTTTGATAGTGTCAGCGGCACTATTCCAGAATCCGTGTTTGTTATCTTTCAAATGACATTCATCATGATCACACCTGCATTATTCGTTGGCGGTTTTGCTGAACGTATGAATTTTGGCGCCATGTTGATTTTCTCCGTCTTGTGGGCACTGCTTGTTTACGTACCTGTATGCCATTGGGTCTGGGGAGGAGGCTGGCTGTCTCAAAAAGGATTGCTAGATTTCGCTGGCGGTACTGTTGTGCACGTCACTGCTGGTGTTACCGCTCTAGTCATTGCTATGGTCATTGGTAATCGTAAAGGTTTTCCACAAAAACCTATGCTTCCGCATAACTTAATGATTACTGTTGCTGGTGCTGGCATGTTGTGGTTTGGTTGGTTCGGATTTAATGGCGGTTCACAACTTGCTGCTGACGGCGGCGCAGGCATGGCAATGTTAGTAACACATTTAAGTGCTGCTTCTGGCGCACTTGCTTGGATGGCGATTGAATGGATTAAACACAAAAAACCAAGTGTGCTTGGCATTGTCACAGGCATGGTTGCTGGTCTAGGAACTATCACACCAGCATCTGGTTACGTCGGGCCTATGGGCGGCGTCATCATCGGTTTGTGTGGTGGTACGATTTGCTATTTTGCAACACAGTTAATCAAACAAGGGTTAAAAATTGACGACTCACTAGATGTCTTCCCTGTGCATGGTGTTGGCGGTGCTTTAGGAACGATATTAGCCGCAGTCTTCATTTCTTCAGCTTGGGGCGGCAATGGCGGTGAAGCATCAATTGGCACTCAAGTTATTGGCGTATTAGCAACTGGTGCTTATGCCGCGATTGTCTCTTTTATCCTTTTAAAATTGATTGCTATCTTTACACCGCTCAGAGCAGATGAAGATATTGAACAACAAGGCTTAGACATCGCACATCACGGTGAAGCCGGTTACAACAAAATTAGCTAGATTTTATTCAATTTGTCTGACTTCTAAAGTAGGAATAAAGCAAATACAAAACAAGAAAGGCGCCAATAATGGCGCCTTTCTTTTTACGCAAAGAATCAATCTTTCAATTTGATATCTTTACGAATTTTCTCCAACTTCTTTTCGCCAATTCCACGAATTGACAGTAAATCATCTACTTTCTTAAAAGCGCCATTTTTCTCGCGATACTTAACGATTTTCTCAGCGGTCTTTAAGCCTATACCTTTTAAAGAATCAGCGATTAATGCTGAGTCTGCTTTATTAACATTCACTGGGACAGCCCAAGCCATCACAGAAAAAGCTAACAAACTAGCGGCCAAAACACTTTTTAGAAATGCTGAAACAGCAAACGATGAAAAATTGATAGTAGAAAATTTCATAAAACACTCCTTGTTTTAAATAAGTTAATTTTAAATTTATTTATCCCTGCTTCCTGCTGAGATGGTCATATTAAATCACCGAAAAATTTATACGTCAATTTTTTCAGCAAAAAAACATTTAAATTCATACACTTCAGTATTTTTTGAAAAATTATTTTAATATAAAAAACAAACTTTACATAAATTTTATTTATTGAAAGTCACAAAAAAAAATGATTTTAATTATCAAAATCAATTTGTTAGGCTAATTTACATATTAACTCATTAACTTTTTTTAACAAAGAAGTCGAGACTACTTATGTATTTTTTTCAAAAATGTATCCTATTATTTTTAACTTTTTTCTCCTTTCAAGCCTTAGCCATTGATTTGGATATGCCGACACCATATGGACCTGAGAACTATCCAACTCAGATTACCATAGAGTTTGCTAAAGAAGTTTCATCAAGAACGGCGGAAATAAAGCTCACTGTTCATCCAGGAGGCAAGTTAATAAAACATGAAGATATTTTTGACAGCGTCAGCACTGGAAAAGTTAATTTCGGAGAAATATTTGGCGGTCGTTTAGGAAATATACACCCGATATTTAAAGTCGATAATATTCCTTTTTTAGCTACCGATTTCGATGAGGCTGAAAAATTATTCTCTGTTTCAAAAAAAATACTTCGAAGCGAACTACTTAAAAATAACGCTTTATTACTTTATGCCACACCTTGGCCAGCTCAAAGTCTTTACTCAAATAAACCTATCCGTTCTCTTGCAGATATTAAAGGTTTAACTATACGAACATACAGCCCGACCACAGAAAGATTAACAACGCTGATGGGAGGAGTAGGTCAAAGCGTAGCATTTGGTGACATAGCTGATAGTTTTACCACAAACAAAATTGATGCCATGATCACTTCACCCTCTACAGGTGTGAGTCAAAAAAGTTGGGATTATGTTTCTCACTATTCTGAAATTAATGCGTGGATACCTAAAAACCTAACCATCATCAATGCTGATTTTTTTAACAACCTAGACGAAGAAACCCAAGAAATCATCCTAAGTGCTGCAGCTAAGGCACAAACAAAAGCATGGAAAATTGTTAGAGAAAAAGCTAGCCAAGACACTAAGGCTTTAGAAGATAACGGCATAAATATATCTAGACCTTCTTTAGACCTATTAGAAGAATTAAGAAATATCGGCTACACCATGACTGACGAATGGGTCGAAAGCGCAGGGCCTGCAGGTTCAGATATTGTTGATTTATTTCAACAATGTATTTAATTACGTATCTAAAGGTAACTCTAATGAAGCAATCTATTTCATTCAAATTTTCCGCACTAATACTAAAGCTTTTCGCCTTGTTATTCATCCCATGCGCATTGATGAGCATCACACAAAACAGCGTTGCTCAAACAGGAAAGGCCATTAAATGGAAAATGGTTATTGCAGAATCTAGAAATGATCATTTTCAAGAAATTCTTAATCAATCTTTAGTGAAGTATGTCAGTGAATTTTCAAATGGAAAGCTGACAATAGACCTCAGTATAAAAGGCGCTTCACAAGAGCAAAAAATCTTAAATGGACTTCAGGCGCAAGAATTTCAAATGGCTCACCTTTCGCCAACAAGCTTATATAAATCAGACCCTGGCCTCGCACTATTTAGCTCAATACCTTTTGGCATGATATCTACAGAAAGAAACGCATGGCTATATGAGGCTGGCGGATTAGACTTAATGCAAAAAGCCTATGCAAAATATAATGTATATACTTTTCCAGGTGGCAATTCAGGAATACAAATGGGAGGTTGGTTTAATAAACAAATTAAATCAAGAAAAGACCTTAAGGGTATATCGATCGCTAGCGAAGGTATTGCGAAAACGGTTTTCACCGAATTAGGTGCTAATACCGTTACTGTGGCATCGGATGATTTACTTAAAGCATTGAAAAATAAAACGATTGATGCGGTCAGTGGTGGCTCACCCGCAACTGACGGTGGCAGTGAGTTCGCAGCCATTACTAAATACTATTACACGGGGTGGAACGAGCCTAGTAAAGAAAGGCAGTTTTTCATTGAAAAAAAAGCATTTGATGCCCTACCTAGTGAGTTACAACTCGCTATGACTTCAGCAATGCGTCTTGCTGCATACGACATCTACACCTATATGACCCACCTCAACACATTGAAATTAAGTGAATTAAAGCAAAATCACCCTGAGTTAAAAATCTATGCATTTCCAAGAGATGTCATGCGAGTATTACGCAGAAACTCTGCTAAAGAAGTTCTCTCTATCCAAAAATCCACACCCGAAGCCGACAAGGTTATTAGCTCAATCAAGGCTTATCAAAAGCAAGTACGTTTATGGACTCAAATTGGAGATCAAGCGTATTTAAATAACTCTCGCTAAAACCAGCCTCACTTCATCACACACTACGCAGGTTACTTCCATGAAAAGAATTCATCAAATCGCTTTAATCATCTTTCTGTTTAGCACCAGCAATGTTATCGACGCCAAAACGTATAAATGGCGACTTGCACAATCCTGGGAAAGTGACTCTCCACTAGCTTACTCAGTCAAGCAGTTTATTAGCCTGACCAATCAACTATCTGCAGGTCAATTAAAAATAACCGTCGAGTCACAAGAACAGCACAAAAAACCTTTTGGCATATTCGATCTTGTAAAAAGTGGCAAGTATGAAATGGGCCACTCTGAATCAAGCTATTGGCGCAAAAAAGATCGCAATACCTTATTCTTCAGTTCAGTACCTTTTGGAATGATTGCCCCTGAACTATATTCATGGTTTTACCATGGCGATGGGATACGACTAATGGAAAAAGTCTATTCAAAATATGGCTTGCTCTCATTCCCGGGTGGCAATACTGGCAACCAAATGATGGGATGGTTCAGACGTGAAGTACAGTGTCTGGCTAACTTAAAAGGCTTAAAAATGCGCATGACAGGCATTGCCGGAGAAGTAATGCGTAATGTGGGCGTCAATGTAGTCGACGTGCCATCCAACGAATTATATAAATCACTAGATGATGGCGATATAGATGCCGTTGGCTACTTTGGCCCTGCCATTGATTTCGATTTAGGTTTTTACAAAGTCGCTCCTTACTATTACACAGGATGGAATGCACCCAGTTCAGAGATGCAATTTCTAATCAATCAAGATGCCTTCGAAGAACTGCCTAAATCATTACAACAAGTCATAAAAAATGCAATGCGTCTAGCTGCATATGACATGTATACAAAAATCACTCATGAAAATGGTGTTAAGTTAAATAAAATCAAAGAAGATTTTCCAAACATTAAATTCCGCGCCCTACCCAACTCTGTGACTCGTCGACTCATTAGGGAAACTAGACGCTTGATGAATGATATTGCCGAACAAGGCGATGATCTCACTCGAGAAATAATGAGTTCAATGGAAACGCATAAAAACAATAGCCGTAAATGGACTCGTATTGGCGAGCAAGCCTACCTGAACAACTCTTCTGATGTGTTGTAACTAAAATAAATAGTGTATTTTAATGAAATGCCATAAAGCTTTCTCGTCAATAGCATTTTTTTTCAGTATCATACCCAGCACCGTAAATACTCAATGAGGAAAATCATGGCTCAAGCAACCGCAAGACATATTTTAGTAAGCTCAGAACAAGCTTGCCAGGATCTAAAAAGCGACATTCAAAGTGGCACCATCAGCTTTGAAGATGCTGCAAAACAACATTCAAGCTGCCCTTCGGGCCAAGCTGGTGGAGACCTAGGCAATTTTGGCCCTGGCATGATGGTGCCAGAATTTGATAAAGTTTGCTTCAATGGAGAAGTAGGCGTCGTCCATGGACCAGTGCAAACGCAATTTGGTTTTCACTTACTTGAAGTGACAGATCGTACTGACTAGAAAACGAATGTGGCTAATGTCTAGTCTAATGAATTTACATTAGCCACTTTTTTAATCACGCTTCCTCAGCGTGTACATTCCTCTCTAATAAAGGACTGGTTCGAGGAAAATGTGCTTGCAAGAATTCCATTTGATCTGCCAACACCTGTCTGCCTTTCAAATAAACATATTCTGCATGTGATGGTTTAAAAGGCAGCGCTAATAAGGACATATTCGCCTGTTCTGGTGTACGACCAGCTTTATGGTTATTACAGCGTTTACATGCAGTTACTACATTCGTCCACACATCTTCACCACCATGACTCCTTGGCCTAATATGATCTCGGGATAAATTTTGTCGACTGAATATTCCTCCGCAATACAAACACATACGTGCATCTCTAGCAAAAAGCGTTTGGTTACTTAATGGAGGCGTATAGGAATAGAGCCTTTCATGGCTATTCATATTCTCAGAAATAGTCGCAATGATTGAGCTAATTTCAAGAGTGCTTTGCTTGCCTGTGACAGAGTTAACACCACCACGAAGCTGATATAATGGTTTGCCGCAGCTATAGAGGACTTTGTCTAAAAAATACAGCTTTACAGCTTCTTGATAGCTAACCCAATCTAAAGGCATTCCAGAAGGATCTACCCGAAGAATTTGATGATTGAGAGACCTAATGTGAGACGTCGCTGATGACTCGGCAAAAGCTCGTTCTTTTTGATTTTCTAAAAAACTCGACTGCTCCATAGAATTGCCCGTTGCTTAGTTATCACTAAGCTACAGGAAAAAATATGACAGAACAAGTACAGGATTTTCATGTTTATTAAAGGAGTCTCTAATGCTCGATAAACTTTATACGCTATTACTGGATGTAAACGATAGGCACAAAAAAACCAGCACTATGGCTGGCTTCTCTATGAAACAAAAATTAAACCGTTAAGGCTTACTTAATCTTCGCTTCTTTATATTCAACGTGTTGACGAATTGTTGGATCATACTTTTTGATGACCATTTTTTCAGTCATAGTACGCTTGTTTTTAGTCGTTGTGTAGTAATGACCAGTACCTGCAGTCGATACTAATTTGATTTTATCTCTCATGATGGAATCCTCTAGCGTCTATTGATTGAGTTAGACTTTCTCGCCACGAGAACGTAGCTCAGTCAAAACAGTATCGATGCCTTTTTTATCGATAATACGAATACCTTTTGTCGAAACACGTAATTTAACCCAACGGCTTTCACTTTCAACCCAAAATTTACGATAGTGTAAATTTGGTACAAAAGTACGACGCGTTCTATTCTTCGCGTGTGAAACGTTGTTGCCAAAAGTAGTACGTTTACCAGTAACCTGACATTCTCTTGCCATTTTAATAACCTTTCTTAGATATCTAAGCATTATGTGCCTTTTAATTATTTACGTAAATAAACAAAAGACCCATGTAAATTTTTTCGATTTAAGCCAAAAATCTATTCGATTAACGGCGGGTGCGCATTTATATCAAATTGCATTAAAAAATCATAGTTTTTTATTCGTTTTTTTCAAAAAACACGCAAAAAATAAGTTCACGGCATTTAAGAACGAAGCTCACAATAAGCCTTGTTCTGCAAAAGACCAGCATTCAGAATCGCCAACAACAATATGATCAAGCAATTTTACATCTACTAAACTTAATGCTTGTTGCAAGGATTGAGTCAAACGCTTATCAGCAATTGAAGGCTCAGCAACACCTGAAGGGTGATTATGTGCAACGATCAAACTCGATGCATTATATTGCATTGCTTCTTTCACTACCTCTCGAATTGAGACTGAAGCGCCATTAATAGTGCCACGGAATAATTCTTCATAAGCGATCAATTGATGACGAGTATCTAAAAACAAAGCAGCAAATACCTCATAAGGCTTATCTCGTAATTGTAAACGCAAATAATCCTTTGTCTGCTCGGAGCCCGCAAAAGTAACGTCTTTTTTTATTGACTGTTGCAATATACGTTTACCAATCTCCGAGGCCGCTTGTAATTGCGCATATTTGGCCAAACCCATTCCATGAAGTTCTGTAAACTGACTGGGGGATAACATCAATAATTCTCGAATACCGCCAGTTTCAGTCAATAGTTTTCTCGACAGGTCCACAACAGAAAGCCCTTGCACGCCAGTTCTGAGCAATATAGCCAATAATTCAGCATCAGATAATGCTGTTGGCCCGTAATGAATAAGTCGCTCACGCGGTCTCTCCTGTAATGGCCAATTTTTAACGGTTTTAGAATTACTTTTAACGGTTTTAGAATTACATCGTTGCTGTTCTGACATGATTCACTCCTTGAATCTCAAATTAATATGTTTTTTTTAATTTAAAAGCCGAATTTAAAAACTGAACTAAAAATACTTAAATAATAAAACAATTTAATTAAGCTGATTTACACCAAAATCCATCTTGGCTCTCTGAATCAGCCACTGTACACTTCATCTCTATGTTAAGTCTAGTCAATAAAAACATCCTTCTCGGCATTACTGGTGGTATTGCCGCGTATAAAACACCTGATCTTGTTCGTCGTTTACGTGACCTTGGCGCTAATGTCCAAGTTGTCTTAAGTAAAAATGCTGGTGACTTTGTCTCTGAAATTGCCTTACAAGCGGTCAGTGGTCATTCGGTACATAATTACAAAATGGATGCCGAATCTGAATCAGGCATGGGCCATATCGACCTGGCTCGTTGGGCGGATGCAGTTCTCATCGCACCTGCGACTGCAAACTTTATCGCTAGATTAAAAAACGGTGAAGCTGATGAGCTGCTCACAACTCTTTGTGTGGCTACAAATGCTCAAATTGCTATCGCACCTGCTATGAATCAACAGATGTGGGCTAATCAGGCAACCCAAGAGAATATTAAACACCTTGAATCTATAGGTGTCGCAATTCTAGGCCCTGATTCAGGCGACCAAGCTTGTGGCGAAGTCGGTTTAGGCAGAATGCTACAACCGATAGATCTTGCCGAACGCACTGCCGCTTTGTTTGAAACTGGCTCACTGGCAGGCAAATCAGTCATGCTCACAGCAGGCCCGACATGGGAAGCATTAGATCCAGTCAGAGGCATCACCAACCATAGTTCTGGGTTGATGGGCTATGCTATCGCTCAAGCTGCAGTTGAAGCTGGAGCAAAGGTGACATTAGTTACTGGTCCTACTCATTTAGCTGTTCCAAATCACGTCAATGCCATCAATGTAGTTTCTGCTTTAGATATGCAGGCTGCAGTAATGGAAAATATTGAAAGCCAAGATATCTTTATTGGCGTGGCAGCTGTCGCGGACTATCGACCGGTCGAAGTAGCAGATTGTAAAATCAAAAAGAAAACTGACGAAGACACTATGACAATCACCATGGTGAAAAATCCAGATATTTTAGCTGGCGTTGCAGCACTAGAAAAACCACCTTTCACTGTTGGTTTTGCTGCTGAAACCAATGATGTAGAACAATATGCCCGTGGCAAACTTGAACGAAAAAAACTCGATATGATTGCAGCTAACCATGTTGGTGGAAACACCACTGGCTTTGGTACACCAGACAATGAAATTAAGCTTATTACTAAAGATGACATCATCCAATTAGAAAAAGCTAGCAAAACACAAATTGCAAGACAGCTTATCGAGCACGTAAGTATTAAGTTTAATAAAGCAAAATAATACTTAAAGAAAACACAATAACTATTTAATCAACAATCGCTATGAAACAAGCCGTACAAGTAAAAATTCTTGATCCACGTATTGGCAATGATATTGCAATGCCTGAATATGCCACTGACGGTTCAGCCGGCCTAGATTTACGCGCATGTATTGAAAAAACACTAAGCATTAAGCCTGGCGAGACTGTCTTAATACCAACTGGCTTATCAGTTTACTTAGCAGATCCGAATATCGCGGCTATGCTTCTTCCTCGATCAGGCTTGGGTCATAAGCATGGAATCGTATTGGGCAACT
>CALKZN010000150.1 GCA_938002995.1 uncultured Arenicellaceae bacterium
CACGATGATGGAGAATAATACGACGACATATGTCATCAGCAATAAGACATCACGTTCAAAGCCGGCCGGCATAGATAAAGCTAATGCCACTGATATACCACCTCGCAAACCACCCCAAGTTAAGATTTTAATAAGATGGGGTGGAAAGGGTTTTAGCAAACGTAATCCTTGGATTGGGACGCCCACGCTTAATAAGCGTGTACCAACAACAATTGGGATAACTAATAGACCGGCTATTATCCAACTAGCATTAATCTCCAAGATCAAAATTTCCAAGCCGATCAATACAAATAATACGACGTTGAGAATTTCATCAATTAATTCCCAAAAATTATCCAAGTGTTCGCGCGTCTTATCCGACATGGCGCGATCACGGGCAATATTGCCGATCAACAAACCAGTAACAACAATCGCAATTGGGCCAGAGGTATGAATTTGCATTGCCAATGTATAGCCACCCATAACGATGGCTAAACTCAACAATATTTCGACCATGTAGTTATCAACAGTTTTTAATAAGTAATAACCAATAGCACCCAAAATTAAACCAAAGACAACCCCGCCAACCGCTTCGACCAGAAACAGATGCAGCACATGCGAAAGACTAAAAGCGTCTGGATTTTGGACGAGACTTAGGATCACCAAAAATACAACAACACCCACACCGTCATTGAATAAAGATTCACCCGCAATCGTAGTTTCTAATTCTTTTGAAATGCCTAGTCGTTTGACAGTTGCCATCACAGCAATTGGATCAGTCGGTGAAATCAAAGCACCAAACAAGAAACAGTAAACTAGCGAAACATTGATGCCTAGAGCAGACAATAAGGTAAAGCTTAAAAAGCCCACTACTGCAGTAGAAATACACACACCGATGGTAGCCAATAGCAAAATCAACCATTTTTGCTTGGACAGATCATTCAAACTGACATGTAAAGCACCGGCAAATAACAAGAAACTCAACATACCATTCATCAAAGTGACATTGAAATCAATTTGACTGAGCAACTGTTCTGCTGTGCCCTCAAAGCCCGTGAAACCAAACCAACCCGCCAAGGAAATTAGCAAGGAAAATACTAAAGCGATGAGCATCACGCCAATCGTAGTAGGCAAACCAATGAAACGATGATTGATGTAGGCAAAAAGTGCGGATAGCGTCAGCAGAATTGCGGCAATGTTTAAAATCAGCATAGTATTTTTCTTATCTCTTGATTCTTTTCTTATTCTTAACTGGAAACATCAGGTCAAGCATCAACCTTCACTGTCGTTTTGTTTTGCTATTTATATTGTTAGTTCTTTTGTTTCTTTGCCTATGATATCAAACGAAACGTTAAATTGATTCTCGCTTGGAGTGGTTTCGTACTTTTGGCAATCTGATGTTGCCATGCTTGCTGGGTTTTGCCTCGCATCAACACACAACTTCCAGAAGGTAATTCAATATCAAATTTTTGCGTATGATCATCGGCACGACGTAATTTAAATATGCGTGTTTCGCCAAAACTCAAGGAAGCTATCGCGGGTTCTTTGCCTAGTTCTGCTTCATCATCACTGTGCCAAGCCACGCTATCTTGGCCATTACGATACAAATTACACAGCACTGAATTAAACTTTTCGCCCGTGCGATTTTCTACTTCTTGTTTTAAGGTAAACAATTCGGGCAACCATGGAATCGGTGTGTGCATATTGCCTGAATAGGTATAATTCTTTTGTGTGTCAGCATACCAAGCCGACAAACGCGGCACTTTGACATCTCTTCCATACATGGCAATGACCTTCTCTTCCCAAGCAACAGTTTTCATCAAGTGCTCAAACCACGTTTGCGCATCCGGAGTTGAATAAAACTTAGGCCAAAACAATAGTTCGGCATCTGGCAAATCAATTCGCTCAGGATCAAAATTATCGTTATGAAATAGATCTAAGGTCATAACAATTTAATCTGCTTAGTTGGTTTTACCTATGACTTGCTGTGCAAATAGCGATTTAAGACTGTCGTGCTTATTGATCGTGCGCAGGCCTATTCTACGCAGGCTGCTGAGCAAAACATTCTCACTACGAAAAATTTCATCTAATCCTGTCATGAATGAGTCCATGGTGTGATTAGTTAATTTTTGCTGACGTTCG
Organism: uncultured Arenicellaceae bacterium; assembly: GCA_938002995.1. Lineage (GTDB taxonomy): Bacteria > Pseudomonadota > Gammaproteobacteria > Arenicellales > Arenicellaceae > CALKZN01. The sequence continues at coordinate 2,122 of CALKZN010000150.1, forward strand.
TAACGTCTTAGTGCTCGATAGAGTTTTGGATGATCCGCAGGCAATTCCGCTATTTCAGAGAGCAAGGTTTCAACATCACCAAAACCTAGGTTCGCTCCTTGCCCAGCCATCGGATGGACACCATGAGCAGCATCTCCCAATAACACGATTGAATCTTTTACATAACTCTCAGCGCGGAGACTTTTGAGCGGAAACGTATGACGTTTCGAGCAAACTTCTACCGAACCTAAACGTGATTGGAGTGCAGACGCTAAGCGCTTAGCGAAATCAGCATCAGTCAATTCAGTGAGTTCTTCGGCCAGTTGCATTGGCACACTCCAAACGATGGAACATTCTTCATTCTCTAAAGGTAATAATGCCAGAGGACCTGAACTGAGAAAGCGTTGCCATGCGGTGAATTGATGAGGCTGTTCAGTTCGAATTTTTGCCACTATGCCTTGTTGGTGATAATCATGCTGGCTGACGCCAATGTTAGCGAAATCTCTCACTACAGAGTTGACGCCATCTGCAGCAAACACCCATTGTCCACGCAAATCCTTAGCGTCATCACCTTGCTTGATTCTCATAGCCACTGTGCTGGCATTGGCATCAACAGATTCGATATCAAATTCATAGTAACTATCGATTTTATGTTCTTTCTCTACAACATCTTGAAGCCTTGCTTGCAAAGCAAAATGATCAACAATGTAGCCTAAGGCTTCAACAGCATAATCATTTGCTGTAAAAGCAAGTTCACCATCGCTATTTTCATCCCAGACAAACATGTTTTCATAGGCGCACAACTGAGACTCTTCCAAGCGCTGCCAGACACCTAACTCAGTTAATAATTTTTTGCTAGATAAGCCTATAGCGGTCGCGCGAATATTCGCTTCTGGCTTGAATTTTGCATCACACAATGCTGAATTTTTTTCTATTAAAGCGACCTTCCAATTGTTTTTCTGGGCCAAGCCTAAAGCCAAGCTTGCGCCAATAACACCAGAGCCAACAACAATGGCATCATAAATCGTATTTGATTGTGCACTCATGTTATTAACTCAGCTTGCCTGCACTTTTTCATTTTGTTCTTCACCTTGCACATCAGACAACTCTTTATTCATCTCTTTACACAACTTTTCATCCAAAAGAGCTTGCCCTTTTAATAACTTGAACTGTTGTCCAGAAACGCCCATCAGCTTGCGCATTAATTGACGTTTGAGCATTGTTTGCATATCTAGTGCGAGTAAGCCGACAGTACGCAAAATCGCAATGGGTTTGGCATTGGTTGAAAATTTCTTTACTAACTGATCAGTGAATGTTGCCGTGCGTTTGATATCGTCTTGTCGCGCGGATTGATAGGACATCAAAGCTTGTGCATCACCAAGGTCTTGTTGTTGAGCCAGTTGGCCTGCAAGCACCTCTGCCAAACAGGCAACATCACGCAAACCTAAATTAAAACCCTGTCCTGCTATAGGATGCAAACTATGTGCGGCATTGCCAATCAAGGCAACACGCCCAGAGACGATTTGCGCACGTTCATTGGCAATCATCGGATAAGCCACGCGTCGACTGACTTTTTCAAAGTAACCCGCGCGTTGACCAAACCGTTGCTGTAATGACGATAAAAAAACCTCGTCTGTCATCGCTAGCAATGCTTCTTGTTCGCTCGGTTCAACTGTCCAAACTAACTTAAATTCATTGCTTCGTAATGGCAGTAATGCGAGCGGTCCAGTATCAGTAAAACGTTCATAGGCGATATTTTGGTGATTCTTGCTGATAACTACATTTGCCAAAATACCGACTTGTTCATAATCAGTCTTAATCGCAGGCAAACCGATTTTTTCTGCCATATTTGATCTGCCGCCATCAGCCAGAATCACTGCTTGGCAATCAATAGTTCTCTCTCTGACATGATCGTTTTCATCCGAAGAAATTTGGACAATAGCCTTATCAGCTTTGTGCTTAATATGAGTGACTTGAGACTGATCTAAAACGCTGATTTTTGCAGTATAACCCTTGTTGGAAATAAACTGACTTAGCTTTTGACCGAGTAATGGTGCTGGAATAACTTTCCCTAAATAGGCTTCATCAACTTCGCTAGCGGCCATCCGTAGCATACCCATATGCCCTCGATCAGAAACATGGATATGCTCAATGGGCGTACATGAATCAATATCTGCTTGATCAAACACACCTATATTATTAAGAATTTTGATTGACGCGACTGACAGTGCCAATGCTCTATCGTCAAAGCTCGGGGAATAACTTGATTCAGCATTGCCAGATTCTGGACTGTCCTTATCCGAATTTGAATGTTCCGCTAAGGGTGAAGAAGCAAATTCTATCACCGTAATATTCAATGGCAAAGAACTCAAAGCTGCCGCCATTGACAAGCCTGCCAAACCGCCACCGACAATTACGATATCTGTTGTTTGCTGGTTTGATGTCATTTATTAAAGTATTTATGCCATCAAATGTTCAATATCATCAATCGCTGTGGGGACTGCTTTAGTCAATACTTCATGGCCTGCTTTTCTGATAACAACATCATCTTCGATACGAATACCAATATCGTGCCAACGTGAATCAACCTTGCTATTTTTGCCAATATAAATGCCTGGCTCAACAGTAAAAACCATGCCCGGCTCAAGCACTCGCCATTGTTGTTCAATTTGATAGTCGCCCACATCATGCACATCCAAACCTAGCCAATGCCCGGTGCGATGCATATAAAACTCTCGATAAGCATGCGTTTCGATCAACTCATTTAGCTCGCCTTTCAACAAGCCAACATCTACTAAACCTTCAGTGATCACTTCAACGGCTCGTTCATGAGGTCTGTTCCAGTGTTCACCAGGTTTACACACTTCAAACGCTGCGTGTTGCGCCGCTAAAACAATTTCATATAAGGCTCTTTGCTCACCGCTGAACTTACCATTCACTGGGAAAGTACGGCTTATATCTGATGCATAGCAATCTAATTCAGCGCCCGCATCGATCAATAATAAATCGCCATCATTGAGCACTGCATTGTTATCAATATAATGCAAAATACAGGAGTTTTCGCCACCCGCAACAATTGATGGATAGGCGTTATAAGTACTTCCCATTTTACGAAAAATATATTCCATTTCTGCTTGGACCTGATGTTCTGTCATGCCTGGCTTACAGGTTTCCATTGCTCTGATATGACCAGCAGCTGAAATTTTTCCAGCACGCTGCATGATGGTCAACTCATCTTTGCGTTTAATCAAACGTTGCTCATGCAATAGATAACTTAAGTCGACCATTTCATGTGGCGCATGGATACCGCGCCTTGAACGCAGCTTCACTTCATTCATCCATTGCATAACTTTGGCATCAAAATCAGAATATCGCCCTAGACTGGCATAAATTTTTTCTTGATCTTCAAGCAAGCGCGGTAAAATATCATCTAAATCTTCAATAGGAAACGCATCGTCTGCACCATATTTTTCAACCGCCCCTTCTAGTCCAGCTCTGCGTCCATACCACAATTCTTTATCATCATCTTTTTCACGGCAGAATAAAATATACTCTCCTGCTGCACGACCTGGGCATAGAACCGCTACTGAATCAGGCTCATTGAAACCCGTCAAATAATAAAAATCACTGTCAGGTCGATATTGGTATTCAACATCTCCATTACGAGATCGTATCGGTGAAGTAGGGATAACTGCGACTCCGCCACTCATGCTTTGCATTAAATGGCTACGACGTTGTTGATAAATATCAATGTTAAATGCTGTATTCATGTTTTAACTAAAATGTTATTGCAGTGGCGCTTTGGGTTGTTGTTCTGAACGTGATCGCACAATAAATTCAAAAATTAATTGCGAACCTACTTTGACATATTCTTCTAGCTCCGCCAAAGCCCATTAATCTTCTTCAGTTTCTTCCTCACTTGAACTTGCTTCAGAAATAGCCAAAATATCACGGGCTATTTCAGAACCTTCCTCTGGAAGTTGATCAATTGAAACAGAATCATTTTGCAGCAAACCAAATAAATAACCTCGACACCAATCAGCAAGGCTTTCAGTTCTAACGGATAATTGCGCATCAGCATCCACTAGCAATAATTGGTATTCATCATTGTTTTCGAGCATTGTTTCACTTGTATCACGATAAATTTCATTCAACAGTTCCTGCAAGGGCTCATGTTCCTTAAGTTGTTCTTCAGTTCCCCCTATGAGTAAGTTCATCAAATTGGGTGCTTTGGAAGTCAACATATGATTTGCAATGCTACCAACTATGAGGCCATGCACTTCTGAGCTAGGTTGAAATAAGCCCGCTAAATGCAAGCTAGATTCTATTTGTTGATATTGTTCAATATTACTCATAAAAATATAGTATTAAAGTTTATATGCTGAATAATACCATCTTCATTTTAGATAAATTTGTCTATCACACGTTTTATATGTCACTAAATCAGTATTATTAAATACAAATTCACTTAATCATTGACCCAGAGCATGTCTATGCATATATTGAAGCGATATTCTTAATTCTCAGCATAAGATTGAGTTTCAGAGATTCACATTATGAGCATTACTACATTAGAAGAAAAAATTGACGGCCTGATAAACGAAATCCGTCGACTCAAGGATGAAAATATCGCTTTACGTGATAGCCAAGATTCATTACTAACTGAACGTTCAAATTTGCAAGAAAAAAACAAATTAGCTCGCGCAAGACTTGAAAGCATTGTGAAACGCTTAAAGGTCATCGATGAACAATAATTTTTTTAGGTTTAAGTTTTCATGAAATCGACCAGAGAAAGCGTCAAAGTCCAAGTCATGGGCAAAGAGTTTGCAGTAGCTTGTGAACCCGAAGAAAAAGCAACTTTATTAGCTGCTACCCAGTTTTTAGATGAACAAATTGAGGCTATTCAAAGCCAAGGAAAAATCGTTGGCAATGAACGTATAGCAATTATGGTAGCCATCAATATAGCCAGTGAACTGTTAGAATTACGTAATAAGCAATCGTCTTCAAATCAATTGAATGATGAAATTGCCATGCTCAATGAAAAAATTGATCGCGCTGTCAATGGCGCTTAATTTACTGATTTAAGTATAAAAAATAAAAACCTCTCTAAATTTGCTGTCATAACAGTGAATTGGCATTAAAATCGAATATAATTAATATATACCGCTAGATGAAAGATTAGTGCGAGCCTGCGTTGTACGTGGTGTTTCTTAATCCCTTAGAACCTAATATTTTTTCTCGGGTGTCAGACTGGAAATTGTTGTGTGCAGACCATTATGCGTCAGCACCTGATAGGAACACGAGATGCCCACTTGAACCATTGGTTCAAGGCACCGAAACATTATCGGCAAAGGTGGGTTCGCATCTTTTCATTTTAGACAAACATCAGATTTAATTGTGCCAGAGTCTCCTGAAAAACAACTTTTAAGAAAACAGCTCAGAACTGCACGCATTTGTGCATCGAATCAATTTTCTGATCAAGCACTTGCCTCACTTACTCAACAATTAACAAAGCTTCGTGTGTATAAAACAGCCAAGAATATTGCTGTTTACTTACCTTTTAAAAGTGAATTTCCGACTCAAACAATCATTCAAAGTAATTTTGAAATGGGCAAGAAGACGTATGTGCCTAAAATCACATCGACTCGCTCTAGCAAAATGCGGTTCATTGAGCTTAATAATGAAACCACAAAACGCTTCCTGAGCAAAAAAAACACTAATCAACTCGCAAAAAACAAACTAGGCATTGAAGAACCTAAACACTCGAATAAGGTCCTTAGACCTCAATCATTAGATATTATCTTCATGCCACTACTAGGCTTTGATATCGATGGAGGTCGTTTAGGTATGGGAGGAGGCTATTATGATCGTGCCTTGTCATTCAAGCCTGCTCTGCAATATATTCGCAAGCCTTATTTAATTGGTCTTGCTTATGAAGCTCAACAATTAAAAAAAATACAAACTGAACCTTGGGATGTTTTTTTAGACGGAGTGATTACCGAAGAAAATTTCTATTCAATACATCCAAGTTTACGTTAATCCCTTACTTTACTGGCGCTATGTGCGTATAATTCGCGCTTCATTAAAACTTCACCCTCGACCTATTTTTGACCTTTTTTGGACAACAGCATGGCAGATACTATTACTATTCAAACGACTCTTGGCGACATTGTCGTTGAACTTAACCAAGAAAAAGCACCACAAACTGTTGAAAATTTCCTACGTTATGTAGATGCAAATTTTTATGAAAACACCCTTTTCCATAGAGTTATTCCTAATTTCATGATCCAGGGCGGTGGTTTCGATACAGATTTCAATCAAAAATCTGCACCTAGACGCGTTGAAAATGAAGCGGACAATGGCTTGAATAACGAAATCGGCACAATAGCTATGGCTCGAACT
>CALKZN010000151.1 GCA_938002995.1 uncultured Arenicellaceae bacterium
CAAGAGCATTAGGTTGGCTAGGACCATAAATATCCGCATCTAATATGCCTACTTTTGCGCCTTGTTGTTGCAATGCAAGGGCTAAATTTGATGAAACTGTGGATTTTCCAACACCGCCCTTACCTGAGGAAACAGCGATAATATTGCCAACGTTAGGTACTGCTTTCACTGCATGGCTTTGAGAGTAGCCTATGATGTCGCTGGATAATGTTAAACTAAGTGAAACATCATCAATAGCTAATGATAATTTTTCTGACAAAACATCAATGACGGCCTTTTCAATGGCAGGTTTCGCTCGTCCAACTGGATAAGATTTGATGAGTGAGAGTTCTATTGTGTTGTTATTGATCGCTAATGATTTCAATGCATTGTTTTCTAGCAAACCAATGCCTGTGAATGGATCAATAATTGTTTGTAAAATATTCTGAATTTCTGCTTCAGAATGATTATGATACTCAGCCATATTACTTATTTCTCTGATTCATTTTAGGGTTCATTTTTACTAAGGCAATCCTATCACAGAGTCTGTGAGTTCCTGATCGTAAAGAATGGATTTAACACTAAATATTAACTGCTATTTCAACGTTTTTTTATGAATAACTCATCGTCAAAAACGATATACCAAGTATCAGAACTGACCCGACAAATCCAACAGATGTTGGAAAGTAGTTATCGTTCTATATGGGTTGAAGCAGAGATATCAAGTTTGAGTAAGCCTGCTTCAGGACATTGGTATTTTTCCTTGAAAGATGACAGTTCGCAAATACGTTGCGCAATGTTTCGTAATCGAGCTGGCATAAGTGCCTATAAGCCTAATGAAGGCGACCTTGTTCGTGTTCGTGGCAAAGTCACGGTTTATGCTGCGCGTGGTGACATGCAAATGATCATTGAGCATGTTGAGGCAGCTGGTGAAGGTTTGCTGCAAAAACAATTCGATGAATTAAAAGCCAAGTTGCAAATAGAAGGTTTATTCTCTCAAGAGATTAAAAAGTCAATTCCAAAATTACCCAAATCAATTGGACTTATCACCTCCCCTACAGGCGCTGCTATTCAAGACATATTATCAACCTTGAAACGCCGTTTCCCGAGTATACCTGTTCGCATATACCCTACAGTCGTTCAAGGCTCTGCGGCTGCCTCACAAATTATTGCGGCATTACAGTTCGCAAACAATGAAAATACATGTGATGTTTTGATTTTAACTCGCGGTGGAGGCTCTCTTGAGGACTTATGGTGCTTCAATGACGAGCAGTTAGTACGATCAATTGTCACGAGCAACATTCCTTTAATCAGCGCAGTTGGTCATGAAGTGGATATTACGCTATCTGACTTCGCTGCCGATTTGCGTGCACCAACACCAACTGCAGCTGCTGAGATAGTATCGCCAGATAAGCAAGAATTTATTGAACAGCTTTTAACGACAAAGGCACGTTTAATTCGCAGCCAAGAACGCTACCTTACAAACTTAGCTCAAAATATAGACTGGTTGAGCAAACGATTAAGACACCCTGCAGCTAATATCAGTCAATATCATAAAAGGCTCGAACAATTACAACAAGCTTTGCTTGTTTCACAACAACGACAATTGAGAAATCAACGCACCTCGATGGTTTATCTGAATAACAGATTGAAACAACTCAATCCTGACAATATGATTCGTGTGAAAAAACAAGCAATATTAGAGCTAAATCTGCGTATAAAAAATGCCATCAAACGAACCATAGAGACTAATCGACAAAAATTTGATCATCTATCTGCACAATTATCGACGGTCAGCCATGAACGAACTTTAGATCGAGGTTATGCGATCATTGAAAATCAATCAGGTGAAATTGTGACTAAATCAGGGGATTTGCACAAAGATGATTCGGTAATCATTACGCATGCTGATGGTTCAAAACGTGCAGTTATAGAAAAATAAAAAGTGAAAATTAAAATATCAATGAAGAAACGATTTCTCTTCTGGTTTGCTTGTTTGGCATTTTGTCTTCCTAGTCATGCACAAACGCCTGCTGCCGGAAAGTCCAAGATAGGAGAAGAACAAGTAGCCCAGGCCCCTGTTGAAGTTCCTCAACAAGTTCAGGTGATCAAGCCTGGTGGCGTTATTTATATTCGCAGCCCAAAATTTGACACGCCCAACTATCAATCAAAGTTGGGCCAAACTAAGGCAATCATTATACCTCGTGAAAATTATGATGATATTTATGCAGGCATAGATGTAGATACTATCCCAGGAGAGTATCTACTCTCTATTGAAACGTCAAAAAAACAATTGGCGAACTATCCTTTTATTGTCCCAGTTCCAGATGAGATAACGTTTATAGAACAACCATCGCCTCGTTTTCTGCCTGACAAAAAAGAAACTATAAAAAAATTATTATGGAGCAATATTTCACCGATATTACCGTTTAATTTTCCTGTATATGGTAGCTGGTCTCAAACCTTTGGACACTACTATGAAACTACTACTCTAACGAACAAAAAAAACAAACAAAACTTGCAAAGGATTGATGATATTTCCATCAAAATTAATGGTCCTGCTTCAATCCTCTCACCTAGTGATGCTGTTTGTTTTCTAATCACTTTCAAAGAGGAATCTGGCTACACTGTTTTATTGGACCATGGAATGGGATTATTTAGTGAGATATCAGGTCTTACTAATCTCTCTATTTCAGAGCAAGACCGAGTTTTGAAAAATGCCTTGATTGCCAATTTTAATGTTGATGATTTAAAAAATGAAAACAATGAACCAATCACACGACAAATTAATTGGCGAGTATTTCTCAATAAAGCAGTAATCAACCCTTTTCAGTTAACAAGCATACAGTGAACAATTTCAAATTTTCTTTTATCTCAATCATCACATTTTTATTGGCTAGTTGCGGAGGACCTCAGCATGGAAAGCTCTTAGATCCTGATTACTCTGAAGAAAGCTTGTTAAAGCTTCAATCAAATCCAATTTCTACTTCAATTGAAAACAATAAAGTAAAGCTACATTTTGTCGATATCAAAGACGTCACTAGTCATCCTGTTGTAATGATCCATGGCACACCAGGAAGTTGGTCAACTTTTGCCTATGTTTTGGGTAACACCAAATTGCAAAAAACCAATCATTTAATCTCTGTAGACAGACTAGATTGGGGAGAATCAAAAAGCATTGGAAAACAAATCAATTACCCAAATTTTAATGATCAAGTTGATGCCATTAGCCACATGATTCGTCAAGCGACGGATCAACCCGTTATTCTTGTAGGTCACTCTCTGGGTGCTTCTATGGCACCAAACATAGCGATCAAATACCCTGAACTAGTCAAAGGTATGATATTAGTCGCCGGCACGGTTGATCCAAAGTTTGGTGGCCCAAGATGGTATAACAGAGTCGCTCGATGGAAAGTGGTTCAATGGTTTCTACCTGATAATCTCATCAAGTCAAACAAAGAAATTTATCAAATGAAACCTGGCCTTAAAGATGCCGAACCTCATTGGGAAGCATTAAATATTCCAGTAACCGTTATCCAAGGATTGAAAGATAAATTAGTGAATCCTAAAAATGTTGCTTTTGTTGAGAAAAAATATGCCAATAAGGCTGATTTATTAAAAATGATCAAATTACCAAAATCAGGACATTTCATTCCTTGGGAACACACTGAAGAGATTGTTAAAGCGATTCAAGCGATGTCTGAATAAGGTTTGCTTTAATGCCTATTATTTACCAAAATGGACATTTTCAAAAAGATAGAAGCAACACTTAATTTAATATTTTCTTATTAATATATTAGCCTTTAACTTCATTATGCCGAGTCTTTACCCAAAGCAGTGTAAACACCAGATGCAAGCTGGAGCAAAGCTTCCTCTATAGTGCGCTCTGAATCATGCATCTCCGAAAGCCCCCAACCAATATTGAGCCTAAAGCAATCACGATATAGTTTTCGTGTAGTAAATTGAACGCCAAAACTGATATCTATATGCTTTTCATCGGTAAACTCATTCAGTTTGATACAGTCCAAACCGGGTACTTGCACCCAAAGAACAAGTCCACCATTAGGAGCACTAATGGCTGAGCCTTCAGGTAAATTGTGCAATAGTAAATGCCGGTAAGCGCAAGCATTGGTTAAAATTATTTTCCTAGTATATTGAAGGTGCTTTCGATATTGCCCTGTGTTCATAAAATCTGCCAAACTGGCTTGCATAAGGCCATTTTGCCCGAGATGTTCGGTAGCACACATGTCTATACAAGTCTCCAGATATCGACCAGCAGAACACCACCCGATTCGTAACCCATTGGCTAAAGTTTTAGATACAGAGGAACACCAAAGTACATAACCTTTTGTATCCCAGTACTTTATTGGCAGTGGAAAGGTATTTTCATACCCCAACTCGCCGTACACGTCGTCTTCGATGATAGGCACACGATATTCATTAGCAAGCACTGCAAGTTTCTGCTTTTGCGCAATAGACAGGCTAATACCATGTGGATTCATAAAGGAACTGCTGAATAACGCGGCTTCGATATCTCTATTTTTAAATATTTTTTCAAGTTGCTGTAAGTCCACTCCGTCAGAATTACAAGGTATTTCAACCACTCTGCGTGACATGCTAGATAGTAATTTGAGTAGACCATTAAAGCACGGAGAACTGATCGCAACAGCATCTCCAGGTTTGGTCGTAGCCAATAAAGCCATGCGTATTGCATCCATACAGCCACTACTAATGAATATGTCGTCAGCACCTACAAGAAAACCATTACCGCTAAAATGCTCAGCTATAGCTTGGCGCAGTTCTTTGACACCTTGCGGGTTTGAATATGTATGTAATAGTTTATCGCTTCGATTTACAGTTCGTTTGATACTGCGTTTCAAAGATAGAAGCGGTATATGGTCGGGACATAGCTTACTGATTCCGAATGGGCCTGACGTGAAACTTCCATTTTTATAGTAGTCGGAATCTTGACTTGCGGATAATCGCCTTGAACTACTACGAAACTGTGGTTGTATTGGGACATCACCTTGGCTAAGCGGTGTTGAAACAAAAAAACCTGATTTCGGATGAGCCACAACCCACCCCATTTGCTCAAGGCTACGGTAACTATTCAGAGCCGTGGTCATACTGACATCCAATTGTTTTGTCAGTTGTCGCAACGATGGTAGACGCTGCCCCAGAGTGAGCTTTTGACTTTGAATATCAGCAATGATTTGAGCGGTAATGGTTTTGTATTTCATAGAATGTAATTAATACACATTAAAATCTGTGCTCTTTTTATTTAAATATATTGTATCTGTTATTTATTTTAGATCAATCGATAATAAACATACTTATTACAGAAAATTTTATATTCAGAGACTATTTTATGACGGCAAAAGATATATGTATTAGTTTGATCCTGATGTGTTTATGGGGATTTAATTTCTCAGCAATCAAATTAGGTGCGATGCAGGTAGACCCTATATTACTTACTGCAATGCGTTTTACCTTTGCCGTTTTTCCGGCCATTTTATTTGTTCGAAGACCCCCTGAAGCTATAGGTTATCTAATAGCCTATGGACTAATTTTCGGTTTAGGCGTGTGGGGCATGATGGTGTGGTCAATTAATCTTGGGGTGTCGGCGGGAATGGCGGGCTTATTGATGGATATGAGCATCATCTCCAGCTTAGTCTTAGGTTACTTACTACTTAAGGAAAAGATAACTTTCAATAAAGTTGTCGGCGCAGTTCTCGCTGTTGGAGGATTATTGGTCAGCATTGCGCTTACCGATGGTTCTGTTCCTTTAAGAGCCTTACCTCTTACCTTGATTGCTGCGTTTAGCTGGAGTTTAATGTCATTGGTAGTTAAAAAATCTGAAACTCAGCATGTCTTTGCATTTAGCGTGTGGGGAATGCTGTTTGCACCTTTGCCACTTATTTTGTTTGCTTATTTCTTAAACGGAATTCAACCGTTTGTTGATCTACCCTCTCAACTCAATTCACAAGTCTGGTTTTCAATTTTATTTCAAGCTTACCCCACTACATTACTAGGTTACTGGATCTGGAATAAACTCACAATTAAATACCCTTTAACGACAATGGCTCCTTTCACACTATTGACGCCGATCTTCGGTTTAATTGGTAGCGTCATTTTTTATAATGAAGGTATCACCTTAATGAAATTTATGGCCTATGCTCTGATATTGAGTGGTTTAGCAGTAAGTCAGTGGCAACCAAAGAAGAAAAAAACTATTGAAATATAATATTAAGGAAGCTACTAATCTTTCCTTTTGCTTATCCCCGTTATGACTATGTTTCGGACGTTTTTTGTTTTAATACTAGAATAAATTTAAATAAACTATCGATGTTTGTCTTTTCCTTTTTTGCCGAGTTCTTTATCACTATATGGGTTATCACTAATCTTAAAGCTTAGCCTCACTCTCGTGCCTATCAAGTTGAAAGCTTCTTCAAATGAATTTGATAAAAAACGTAGATATGTTTGTGGCAGCTTATCTAACATATTGCCGTGAATAACAATATGAGGAGGGTTGACGCCGCCTTGGTGAGCGAACTTCAGTTTGATACTTCGAATGCCTGACATTGGCGGTGTTCGTTTGGTCGTGGCTGATTTTAAAATTCGATTTAAATCCCCTGTTCCCATATCTGCCATGGCACTTGCATGTACTTGGTCGATAAGCCTTGGTAATTGTTTGTAGCCTTTTTTGTTTTTTGCCGAAATATAGATCGTCGGTACATTTTTCAAATGACGCAAACGTTTATCCAGAGAGGTTTTAGCCATCTCTCGATCGTATTCGGTCATATTGTCCCATTTGTTGACCAACATGATCATTGAACGGCCACTATTGAGTACCAAGCTGATTAAACGGCTATCTTGTTCAACAATACCATCACGAGCGTCTAGCATCACTAGAACCACTTGTGAGCGTTCTATCGCTTTGACGCTTTTCATTACTGAGAAACGTTCAATTCGATCATCGATGCGAGACTTCTTTCTCATGCCTGCAGTATCAACCAAGGTGTAGTTTTTACCTTCTAGTTTTACAGGTACATCAATACTATCGCGAGTAGTGCCGGGCATATCATAAACAACCACGCGTTCTTCGCCAGCAAGGCTGTTGACCAGTGTTGATTTGCCGACATTTGGCCTGCCAATGATCGAAATTCTAGGATTTCTACTATCAATGCTAGCATCTTTATTTTTGATTTTTCTATCACTGATTTCTTCCAAAATGGTGTTGATTAGCACAACAACGCCATCACCATTTTTACCAGAAATCGCTTTCGGCTCACCTAGACCTAATTGATAAAAGTCTGCTGTAACAACAGCTTTGTCTAGACCTTCAACTTTGTTAACGGCTAGATAAATAGGTAGGTCTTTATTAGATCGCAATTGTCGTGCAATTTGATCATCAATGGCAGTCACACCATCTCGTCCATCAACGACATAAATCACCGCTTCGCATTCATCCAAGGCAGTATCTACTTGCATCTTCATCAAGCCATGCAAATCATCTTGATCAGATTCAATGCCGCCTGTGTCAACCACCCAATAAGGTGCTTCACCAATACGACCTATACCCACCATTCGGTCACGAGTGATACCTGGCCGATCATCAACGATGGCGTCCCTGCTCCGGGTCAAACGATTATATAAAGTTGATTTACCAACGTTAGGTCTTCCCACAATTGCGATGAATGGCCTTGGTTCTACTGAAAGTTTTTCAGTACTTTCTTCAAAATCAAGTGGGAAATCTTCTGTTGAATCAGTTGAGTCTTGGCTTGTCATTGTTTGGTACTTATAGGTACTTTATATAATATATATAAAGTCAGTGTTAAAACGTAAGAATACTATTTTGCTACTGAGAAAGCATATAAATTGCCATTATCAGATAATGCAATAAACCGAAGAGCTCCGCTTGTAGAATCTTCAACAACAATTGGATTGCCGACAACACGTTTTCCTGGGAAGGAATATCTACCGACAAGTTGACCTGAATCTTTAGTCAATAAGTACATATCACTATCATTGCCAAACACCAGAACATATTGCCCCACAACTGTCGGACCAGAAATACCGCGACGTAATAATTGATCATTTTGCCAAACAATATCGCCATTGCTTTTATTTAAAGCAACAAGAGTCGAATCACTAGCTGTGGCAAATAAATGTTTATCATCTTCGGACATTTGTTGGTAAGACGATATTTTTTTGCTCCATTGTGGCTTTCGATTAGAACCATCAATAGAAACAACTTCACCTTGAAAGCTGTTCACAAAAATGGTGTTTCGATTAACGACTGGCTTGCCAGCAATATCGCGCATGCGCTCCAATTCATTAATACCTGTCGGCACAGATACAGGAATATCCCAAATAGCACGTCCAACTGTGGCATCAATAGCTAGTAAATTGCCGTTCGGAAGGCCAAACAAGGCGACTTTCCCAGCAATTGTTGGAGGAGTATCTCCGCGTAATGATAGGCTCGGTAGATTACGTTGTATTGCCCATTGTTGCTCTCCATCATCGCTGCTCAGACCTAAAATTTTACCATCTTGAGAACGAACAATAGCAATGTTTGCAGCTTCGACAGGAGATACTAAAATTTCACTGGTGAGTTGCTTTTGCCACTGTTTTTTCCCAGAAGTCTTATCATAGGCTAAAACTAAGCCGTCATTGTTAGCGACATAGACATTATTTAATCCAAAATTAATACCTGCGGATAATGGTTTTTTTGATTTGGTATTCCAAATTTTTTTTCCAGAATTTGCTTCATATGCAGCTAGATTGCCAGACTGTGATGCGGCAAAAATGACGCCCTTATCAGCTGTTATCTGAAATCCTGCAGAGTCTTTGTTAAATGAACCGCCAACACTACGTGACCATAAACGTTTTACTTTTACTGAATTTTCAACTTTAGGTTTTTTTACAGGAGATAGCACCGTGTTTTCAGCGCCTTTTTTGGAAGCGCAGCTTGCCAAAAGCCCTAAAATGACAAGAAAAGTTATTTTTCTAACAAGCAAATACATAAATACCACCTCTTTGATAAACAATTTAATCTCACAGGAGTTTTAACCTTTTGATTTAGATAAAGAGTTCATCTTATTGATTTTCAACTGCAAATATGTGACATAACTAGCTTCAACTGAACCACTGTTTAGCGCTTCAGTATAGTGCTGTGTGGCACTTTTATAGTCTTTCTGTGCTGCTGCGATATCTCCCTTTAGCTCCAAATAATTTGACTCGAAACCTTTTGGGGCCGACTGAGATACGATTTTAGTCGCTTCAGTAAATTTATTAGCTGAAAGGTAAATATCTGCTTGGCGTAATTTCGCAATACTAGACACTAATTCTTCTTTTGCATTAGCTTCAGCCCATTCCAACTCTTCGATTGCCTCGTCAGTTTTGCCACTTTCAGCTAAACCCTTAGCTTGGAGTAATGCAATTTTTGCTGCATACGGAGTGAACGCATAGTCTGATTTAAAGGTATCGAGATTTTCTGCTGCCATTTCAATAGGCTTTTCTGCAGCAATGATTTTTTCATAGAGTGCAGAAGCTGCTTCGGCTTCACCAGCTTTAGAATCTTCATAACTGGTATAACCGTATACGAGGCCAACACCAAGAACCAAGCCAATAACAATTGACGGTATATTTTTTTTAAGCCATTGCTTGGTTTGTTCAACCTGCTCTTCTTGAGTTAAGACAATATCATCAACCATAATTTGCTCGGAATAAAATAATCGTATGTGTTTTTAATAGGTTTATATGGCAGCTACTGCTGTCATTTTATAAGGGCCAAATAGTATCTCAGGCTAGCCTTTTAATAAAGCATCCAATGCTGCTAATAACTCAGATTGAGCAACGTTTTGCTGTTCGCCACGAGATAATAACGGTTTAACGGTAATTTGTTGGCTAGATACCTCATCTTCAGCAAGAATGAGTGCAATGTCAGCCCTCGATTTATCTGCACGCTTGATTTGGTTTTTTAAGGACCCTTCTCCGCAATGCATTTGTACTGAAAAATTTGATTTTCTCAGTTGATTAGAAATATCTAGTGCCAAGGTTCTAGCTTCTTCACCAATTGAAACAAAATAAATATCTGGTTTTTGATCAGGTTTTGCTTGGTTTTGCTCTTTGACAAGTTCAACTAGACGTTCAACACCCATTGCAAAACCAATTGCCGGAGTAGGTTTACCTCCCAGCTGCTCTACAAGTCCGTCATAACGACCACCAGCGCAAACAGTTGCTTGCGCACCTAGGTTTGGGTAAACCCATTCAAATACTGTTTTGTTGTAATAATCCAAGCCTCGAACTAAACGAGGGTTGACCGTATAAGAGATATTTTGAACGTCTAAATAAGTAAGTAATTGTTCAAACTCGCGTTGAGACTCTTCATCCAAGAAATCGGTTAATACCGGCGCGTTTTTTAAAATATTTTGTGTTTCAGGTATTTTAGAATCTAATATTCTTAAAGGATTTG
>CALKZN010000152.1 GCA_938002995.1 uncultured Arenicellaceae bacterium
CCAACTGAAACTGGACCAAAATCACCAGAATACGTCAATGACTCTGAAGTACGGCCTTGGTATGTAACCTGAGCAAAACCAGAGTAATCCCATGGAATATCCGCTGGGCCGACTACAAAGTTATAAAAAGTATGATAATTCTGACCAACTTGAATTTGGCCAAAACCACCTTCTAAACCAACATAACCTAATCTTGTACGATCATCAGCATCATCGGTAATCACACCGTTTACTTCATATTCATAATGACCAAAAGCTTTCAAGCCATTAGCTAGATCTGTACTACCTTTAAAGCCAATACGTGAATAACGACTCACAACTTCAGTATCAGCTGATCCGCCATCAACTTTTGTATTTGCCAAACCAAAACGCAAAGACGCGTAAAGATCTGATTCATATGCTGCACTAGCAATTGAAGGCATACATAGCGCACTGACCAAAACTGGCAATATTACTTTTTTATTGAAATACATTTTTCTCTCCACTCTACTATTAAACGTAAACTACTATTCTGTTAAGAAAAGCCTGGGCTAGTTCTTACGTATTAATAAAAGCAAAGGTCATGCCAACTTTAAATATTACTGTTTCCTTACAGTTTTGTTATTTCATTGAAGATTAATACAACTAAAATATCATAAGAAGCACCAAAATAATTCAGCAAAGGCACTACCTGCACCAAAATTATGATTAATAAAAACTCAGTGTATAGCTAGGGTTTTATTTGATTGTTTTTGACCATACATTTTTTAGGATTAAGAATGTATAGGTACTTAGCATAGTAGTTATAGGTGACTTTTCGGTTTAGCTCCTTAATATTTTCAAAAAATGCTTTCGCTGGGATTTTCAACAAAAACACGCCTTTCCGCTCCAAGCTTTCAGCGTGTTTGATCCGTTCATTGTCCGCAGGGTGTGTATCCCAAACATGAGTTTCAATTTCATCCATTTTCGTTTTAACATCATTAACAACCCTGATATCTAATTGCTCAGCAATATCTGCAATTACGGTAGGCATATCTTCAAATAGTTTAAATGATTTTTCATAAGAACTATCGTTAATTCGTTCAGCTTCCATTTGAGCTATATTCAAAAGCCTCAACTTTAATGATGTCTCCTTAAATACCTCACTACCTGCCACTGCCGCTTCATAGCTATCTGCATCAAACTCCATTCTCCTCGACAAATAAAATGACGACCTAATGCTTAAGGTAAACAATAACCTCATAATATAACGCACCAAAGCAATCCCAAAAGATGCCATGCCTAGTGTCGTATACCAAAAACTAAGGTCAGTTTTTTCACGCAAGTTTTCAATTTTCTCGTCCCATAAATCATCTTCAAATGCACGCGAATAAAGCCAAGAATTGATGGAATTAATCAAAAAGCTCGCTCGCATAGCTCCACGTTGGGTAAAATGTCCAAATTCATGAGCAATCACGCCAGACAATTGCTGCGAGCTCATGCCATTAACTAATGGCATGCCTAATGTCAGCACCATCTTTCCGTTAAAAAAGCCGTTTATCCCTTTATAAAAAGACGCTGAAGCGTTTGCATCATTGTTAATGTAAATCAGCGCAGGCTTATTGCAACCCACATAATTCGCAATGCCTTCAACAAGGTCAAAAAACTGCGGATTTTCAGAACGCTTTAATAACAGTTTAGGCCTTTCCCGATAACTCGCAAACAATGGTTTCGAGAGAAAAGCTAGCAATAAAAAGCCAATTAAAGGCGGAGAAATCTTAAGAATTATTTGATAATAAACTCCCTGTGTGACTTCAACTGTTTGTGGCAACAAAACCGTGAAATACATATATAAGCCATAAACAATCAAAGCAACCAATGATAGATATATCAAAGGCAGTATGAACGTTAACAACAAGTTCAACACCAAGCCGACACGATAACCAAATGAAAGAGTAGATTTTGGACATTTGCCCGCAAAAATCTCACTATAATCATACTGATCTATTGTTTCGATCAGACTGACTTCCTTTTGTACTATTGATTTTTCTAACTTTCTCTTGGTTCGACTAACCCGAAGAATCATTCCACAATGATAGAATTTTTTCGCTATACGAAGCGCTTCATCTTTATTAAGATTACTTTTGATCTTTACTTTCTTTTTAGCAAATAAAGATTTAATTTTTCTATCCGATAAGTTCAGCTTTGCAGACAGCGCAACGCATACATAATCTTTGTCATGCGCACGTCTAAGTTTACCCTCAAAATAGGCGGTATACTTTTGTTCTACTGCTGCTTCCACACTGCCACTCCCACACGACTACTTCGCCAATAAAATCCAACTTAATTGCCCCAAGCAATACAGCCATTATACTCAATTCTAAACTTTTGTTAATGATTAAGCAAAAAAACGGCCTAACTCTTTAAGCCGTTTTATCATTTGATCAATTTTCAGCCAAAATTTACATCACATCGGAAAGCCTGGGGGCATTCCTCCGCCACCGCCACCAGGTCCCATACCTCGCATCATTTTCTTCATCATTCCTTTGTTGCCCATTTTTTTCATCATTTTTTGCATCTGTGTAAATTGTTTAAGTAAACGATTCACATCTTGGACTTGAGTGCCTGAACCAGCCGCGATACGTTTCCGTCGAGAGCCTTTAATTAATGCTGGGTACTCTTTCTCTTGAGCTGTCATAGAGTTTATTATCGCTACGTTTTTATTTAATTCTGATGACATCCCCCCTAAAGCTCCTTCAGGAATTTTCATATTCCCCATGCCAGGAAGCTTATCCATCAAACTAGAAATATCTCCCATTTTATTCATTTGAATAATTTGAGAGCGATAATCTTCAAGGTTGAAACCTTTACCTTTTTTGATCTTTTTCGCAAAACGTTCAGCTTCTTTTACATCAAGATTTTGTTCTGCTTCTTCAATCAGAGTGAGCATATCGCCCATTCCCAAAATTCTAGAAGCGACTCGATCAGGGTGGAAAGCTTCTAAACCATCAATTTTTTCACTAATACCAAGGAATTTAATGGGTTTGCCCGTGACATGCCTTAATGACAAAGCTGCACCACCACGCGCATCACCATCTGTTTTGGTCAGAATCACTCCTGTTAGTGGCAAAGCTTCATCAAATGCTTTGGCACTATTAACCGCATCTTGGCCAGTCATGCTATCTACGATAAACAATGTTTCAACAGGATTAACTGCCTGATGAACTGCCTGAATCTCAGTCATTAACTCGCCATCAACATGCAATCGACCCGCGGTATCGATAATCAATACATCTGCAACACTGCGTTTGGCTGCATCGAGCGCATTTGTTGCAATATCGACTGCAGATTGATTTTCATTACTCGGGAAAAATTCGACATCAATAGACTCTGACAAGACTCTGAGTTGCTCAATTGCTGCGGGGCGATAGATATCAGCACTCGTCACCATGACTCGCTTACCTTCACGTTCCTTAAGAAAGTTAGCTAACTTACCGACAGTCGTCGTTTTACCTGCACCTTGCAGACCAGCCATTAATATTACCGCAGGCGGTTGCTGAGCAAGATTCAAGGCGTCATTTGATTCACCCATAAAAGCGACAAGTTCGTCATGAACGACCTTAATAATTTGCTGCCCTGGGTTTAGGCTTTTAGAAACGTCCGTTCCTAGTGCTTTTTCTTTGACGGTACTAACAAACGTTTTAACGACTGGCAACGATACATCAGCTTCAAGCAAAGCAATACGTACCTCACGCATTGCATCCGCAATATTATCTTCAGTCAAACGCGCCTGACCGCGCAGGCGCTTAATAGTTCCTTGTAACTTATCGCTTAATTGTTCAAACATAATTGGCTTTAGGTGCTGTTAGTAATCAAATAATTATCAAATGCGTTTTTTATAGGTATCTCTCTGCAAGTCTTTCATGTGCAGCTTAATATCTGTAGTATAAGCGTCAAGAGCGAATAACAGTAGTCCTATGCATTGTGAATCATAGAATAATGTTGATTCAACTATTCAAATCATTAGAAAAAGTAATCATTGATATTTAAAGATAGAACGCCAAAACCACATGATTTCAGTTTCACCTTTTTTGATTATTGTTTTTTATGTAGCTGCTATCTTAAGCCTAGTTGTTTCTCACAAACAAGCAAATAATCAACAAACTAACAATGTCGCTTTAACATCACTTTTTTGGATTACTCTCCTGGCGGGGATTGTTTTACATTTCATCTATGCAGCTAGTATTTCTTACGTTCAACATAGCTTTAATTTCAGTGTTGCTAGCATGGCATTATGGATTAGCGCATTAGTTGTTAGTGCTTTTGCCATCGGATCACTTATATATCCCATTAAAAACCTCTCCTTGATCGTATTGCCATTAACAATACTGTGTATTATCTTCACTTTAGCGTGGGGTGATCAACAACAACTAATTGACCAACGAGATAGCATATTTTACTGGCACATAGGCACCGCTACTGCTGCATTCACCATGCTTAGCTTATCTGTCTTGCAAGCGCTGCTGTTCGGCTATCAAGAAATTTCTTTACGGAAACGCACTAAGAATGTATTCCTAACATGGTTACCTCCAATCCAAACCATGGAAAACGTTTTGTTCAAGACCTTATTTTTTGGTTTTATTTTATTATCTATTGCGATTTCATTTGGTTCCATTTACAACTATAAATCGACTCAGACCATTCTCACATTCAATCATCATACCGCTCTCTCTATCATGAGTTGGATAGGTTTCGCTATTTTAGCTTATGGACGAGTCAAACTAGGTTGGCGCGGACTCTTAGCAATCAATTGGACACTAATAGGTTTTACTTTATTGGGTCTAGGCTACTTCGGCACAAAAATTGTAAGTGAATTATTGATTCGCTAGTTCTACCTCCCTATTTTTCACATTTAATAACTATATTTATTAACAACCACTCTAAATTGTTATGAGCAACCTTCCTGCCTGCCCAAAGTGCGACTCTGAATACACCTATCAAGATCAAACCTTACTCATTTGCCCTGAATGTGCACATGAATGGTCCGCAGAAGATGATAGTAATGAGTTAGTGATTCGAGATAATGTAGGCAATCTGTTGCAAGATGGCGATACCGTGACGATTGTTAAAGACTTAAAAGTTCGTGGTTCTTCGCAAGTCATTAAAGTCGGCACTAAAGCGAAAAATATTCGCTTATTAAACCCCGAAGAACACGATGACCATGATATCGATTGTAAAATTCCTGGATTTGGCCCTATGCGCCTTAAATCTAATAAAGTAAAAAAGGCCTAATCTTTCGACTAGGCCTTTTTTCTGACGATAAACTCAATGAAGATAAAACTATAAACTTTAAATAAAACCTAAATGGTTATTGATTGATTCAACTCTTGCTCAGCGGTATCAACTGCTTTCTGAGAATTACCCAGCAGCATTACTGACCCTGATTCTCTTTTAATGATTTTGACATAATCATTTTTCTCAGCACCAGAACGTTCTGGCATTTGATCACCTTTAAAATAAATGACAGTAACTAAACCATGGCCATGATCCATAACGGCATGCCAAGTTTTATGTTTTCCTATTGGACACAGTTGTGAATAACGCAACCCTGACAATTCTTCAACATCCTTAAAGCCTGCATAAGATGCTAAATGAGATTGCATACGAGCCTGAGCGGTGGCTTGCACTGTCGTCAATGATTGAGGTTCAAATTCAATATGATTAACAACTTCATTGTATAAATTATTGAAATCTTTACCTGTTTGATGATTCTGCACACCAAAGAACACAGCCGCCGTTGCCAACATAACCCCAGCTGCGTATGACATCCAACGAAAACGTTGATGACGTACTTCTTGCTGCTGAATAACATGGCGAAGCTTTAAACGCGCTTTAAAATCATCTGGCGCTCGGCTAACACTCGCCGCTTGCGCTAGCTTTGTGTCAAAGGCCAATATACCGTTTAGATAATTACGACATTCAATGCAATCTTCCTTATGCTGTAGAAATGCTTGCTCCTCAGAATAAGGATCAGACATTGAAAATTTCTTAAATTCAAAACAATTCATTTTTATACCAATTACTTCTGTATTTTCTCTATAAGGAAAGCTTATGCTTTAACAGCAAATGCATCTGCTTTGTCATCACCTAACAATTCGCGCATTTTTTTACGTGCTCTAAACAAACGAGTCATCACTGCACTTGAGCTTATCCCTAAAGTGTCTGCAATTTCGTCACAGGAATATCCACCTAAGACTTGCATCACTAATGGTTCACGATATTCTTCTTCAAGCTTATCCAGTGCTCGACGCAGTTGAAATGATTCCACGCTGTCATCAAAATCACGATTTGATACGGCCGCATCGTCTAAGTTTTCCACATCTACCATTTGATGGCGTTTGCGTTCAAACTGACGGGCATATTCTCGACGGAAAATAGTAAACAACCATGCTTTCGATGCCTTAGGGTCTAGGAGTTTATCCAGAGACTTCCAGGCACGTAAGTATGTTTCTTGAATAACATCTTCAGCCATGTGCTTATTTTTGGTGACCCATAGTGCATAGCGATATAAATCATCGGAATGCGCATCGATCAGCAACTCATACTTTTTTTGCTTATTATCAAACATATCTTTATTGACCGATGCTTTGTCCATTTTCTTTCTCAAATATTTTATCTTTGTTGATATATTTTCAATAATAATTCATCCACACTCAAATAATCACCATTTAAAGCGTTATTAATCGCGCTATCTATAAATTTAGTATTAAACATTTAAAAATCTATTAATCGAGTCAATCATGGGTAGACGCTGCTCAACATGTAGCCAATGGCCTGCCTCTACAGAATCAAACTCAGCCTTAGGGAAGTATTTTTTTATTTGTGAATGCATCTCTGGCTTCACATAATCAGACTGACTTCCATATAAAAATAGTGATTGAACACTCTTCGAATTACCAAGTAACATTTTTTTTGGAAAGCCAACAATATCAGGCATATATTTATGTAAAACGGGCAAATTAAGCTTCCAACGAAATTGTCCGTCCTGACGTTCAAGGCTTTGCATCAAAAATAAACGTGTTGAGTTATCGGGAATTGCTGGTTGTAATAATTTTTCAACTTCGGCTCGTGATGTAACAAGCCCTAAATCAATCTCAGCCATTGATGCTAAAAATGGCGCATGGCTATGAGTATATATTTCTGGAGCAATATCTAATACAACAATAGCAGTCATCCGTTCTGCAGAAGCATAACCTGACAAAGCATAAGTCATTACAGCTTTGCCTCCCATGCTATGACCACACAGGGTAAAATCCTCGAGCTTGTGAGTACGAATAAACTCATCCAAATCATCTGCCATGTCTTTATAGCTCATAGAATCAGCATTTAGTGATTCACCGTGGTTACGTTGATCTATTACATAGACTTGGAAATTTTTGGATAATTCTCGTGCTACAGCACGCCAATTAGCGATAGAACCGAACAGCCCGTGCACAATAATAAGAGCCGGACCATCATCGCCAAACATTTGATAATTTAATTGCATTAAAAATTTTGAAAATCGACCAATTAATGACAAAATACGATCATATAGCAATCGTAGTTAAATCAACAATTTTTCAGTATAAAAAATAACATTTTAGAGCACATATATGGCAAATGGGTATATTAAAAGCTGGCGACGAGATCGCGGTTTTGGTTTCATCAAAGTAGACGATCGTGATAGCGACGTATTTGTCCACATTTCAGAGCTTCGTGATTTAGGACGTCCACCACGAGTCGGTGACGAAATTAACTTCGATATTGAAACTCAAGAAAATGGTAAAGTTCGAGCGATAAACTGCAAAATGAAAGGCGCGAACAGTAATCCGTCAACAACGGGGCAAGGTAACGGCTCTGTCTCTGGGAACAATAGTGTAGTAATTACGATTATTGTATTACTGGTCGTTGCTGCCGGTTTATATTTTTTTTTAAAGTAAATTAATTTTTACATTACCTAGAAAAATATAACGGATACGAGACAATAGACTGCTATTCAACACTTCCCAATACACATGATCATTAATAGTCAGATATAAAACTTTTTAAATTTAATAAAAGAGTATTATCCACTGAAATGGCAATTAAAGCCTTGAAATTAATGATTTTTTCTTGGCATGCCTTATTTTCATAATGAAATAATGTATTTATAAACCAAGAAAAACATATATAAAACATGCACTCAATTCACAAAATAAAATCTTCTATAATAGCCATAAGTACAATCTTAGCCATTAGTTTCAGCCATCATGGAACAATTCATGCGCAAACATCTAGCGATAAAGTAACTTGGCAACTTGCACAAACATGGGGCGATGAACATCTTCTAGGTTACCCAACAACTAGATTAGTCGAGTTAGTAGACTCATTGTCTGGAGGTAATTTCAAAATAGAGTTAATCAACAAAAAAGTTCATAAAAACACGCGAGGTATTTTTGACTTTGTAAAAGATGGAAAGTACCAAATGGGACACTCTGCATCTAATTTCTGGGCTAAAAAGGATCAAGATACACTTTTCTTCAGCGCTGTCCCTTTCGGTATGGTAACTCCTGAACTCTACTCTTGGTTCTATGAAGGCGGTGGTATTGAACTAATGAATAAGGTCTATGGAAAACATGGTTTAATGTCCTTTCCAGGGGGGAATTCTGGCCACCAAATGATTGGTTGGTTCAATAAAGAAATCAAATCTCTTGAGGATTTAAAGGGCTTGAAAATGCGATTACCTGGCCTTGCTGGAGAAGTTATGAAAGGCCTTGGAGTGGATATCATTAACCCTCCTGTTAGCGAACTCAAAGAAGCTTTAGCTAGTGGCAAGTTAGATGCTGTAGAATTCGTCGGACCCGCGATTGACTTAAACCTTGGCTTAGCTGAAGTGTCTAAATTCTATTATGTCGGCTGGCACTCTCCAAGCTCTGAAATGCATTTCATGGTTAACCCAGCGGCTTTTAAAAAGCTATCCAAGAAAAACCAACAAATACTTACCAATGCAATGCGCTTGGCTGCTTATGACGCATTTACAAAAATTGTGAACGAGAATGGCCTAAAAATGCAATCTTTATTAAAAGATTATCCCAATATCGTTTTACGTGCTTTCCCACAAGATGTTATGCGAGCACTTAACAAAGAAAACGCCAAACTAATAAATGCAATGGCCGAAAAAAGCACCGATGGCTTAACAAAAGAAATTATTACTTCGATGAAAAAGCATTTAGATCGTGCTCGAGTCTGGACTCGATTCTCTGACCAAGCATACCTAAATAATGCAGGTGCTCTTTAGAAATTTATTTAAATATCTGAAGATACAACCAAGCTTCAATTAGACATAAAAAAACCAGAATGAAATTCTGGTTTTTTTATGTCTTTTACTTTAGAAAAACTACCTAAATAATATCTTCAAAGAAGGTTTTCACTTTATCAGTCCAAGAGCTATTTTGAGGGCAATGCTTTGAACCACCTACTGCAAAAGAATCATCGAGCTTTTTAAGTAAATCTTTTTGTTCTTTACTCAAATTTACCGGCGTTTCGACAGCAATTCGACAATATTGATCACCAATATAACCTTGGGCACGAACATTACTCACACCTTTGCCTTTTAATCGAAATTGCTTGCCAGATTGACTACCTGCTGGAATTTTTAGTTTTGCTCGTCCATTTAGTGTCGGCACTTCAATCTCTCCACCTATAGCCAGTGTCGAAAAACTAACCGGCACATCACAATAAAGGTCGACGCCATCACGCTCAAAAATTTCATGAGGCTTGACACTGACAGTGACATATAAATCACCGCGCACTCCACCGCCTTGGGGCGCATCACCTTCACCTGACAGACGAATTTGATCACCATTATCAACACCTGCAGGAATTTTAACAGCAAGTTTCTTTGTTTCCTGTTCTAAACCAGCACCACGACAAGTTCCACACGGGTCACTAATCACTTTGCCTTTACCTTGACAGCTTGGACATGTTTGTTGAACAGCAAAGAAGCCTTGCGATACTCTCACCTGACCTTGACCATGGCATGTACCACAAGTCTTAGCTTCAGTACCTTTTTTAGCACCAGAGCCATCACAGCTTGAACAATTAGTATGACGTCTGACTGAGATATTAATTTCTTTACCACGAACAGCGTCTTCTAAAGTCATTTGAATTTCATGACCTAAATCAGCACCTCGACGCTGACGTTGACGTTGTCCACCACCACCGCCGCCAAAAATATCTCCGAAAATATCGCTAAATGAATCACCAAAACCTCCTGCTCCTGCTCCACCCCCCATAGAAGGGTCAACACCCGCATGACCATATTGATCATAAGCTGCACGTTTTTGTGAATTAGAGAGTATTTCGTAAGCCTCTTTAGCTTATTTAAACTTCTTCTCTGCCTCAGAATCGCCTGGATTACGATCAGGATGGTGCTTCATAGACTTGCGGCGATAAGCCTTCTTCAAGTCCCCATCAGAAACATTGCGGTCTACATCTAAGACTTCGTAATAATCACGTTTTGACATTTAACTTCTCAAAAATTTGGATAACCATTTACTCATTTATTTTTAGACTGTTCTTTAGGCTATGTTGCAGAAAAGCCGCCCGATGCAATTAAGGCAACGGAGCGGCTTTGACATTTATGCCCGCAGAAAAAACTTATGCGTCTTTGTTCTTACTGTCATCACTACTATCATTGTTGCTGTCATCGTCATCATTAACTTCTTCGAATTCAGCATCAACCACATTATCATCCACTGGACCTGATTCAGAACCTGCATCTGCACCGCCTTGTTCAGCATACATCGCTTCAGCTAATTTGTGACTTGCTTCCATTAAAACTTGGACCTTAGCGTTAATGTCTTCAACATCATCAGTTTTGATCGCTTCTTCAACATCCGCAATTGCTGCTTCGATTTTTTGCTTCTCGTCAGCTTCGACTTTGTCTTCCGCTTCTTTCAAAGTTTTTTGCACAGTATGAACCATTTGTTCAGCTTGATTACGCGCTTCAACCAGTTCTTTAGCTTTTTTATCTTCTTCAGCATGAAGTTCCGCATCTGCAACCATTGCTTCGATTTCCTCGTCGCTCAGGCCAGAACTTGATTTAATTTCAATCTTGTTCTCTTTGCCAGTTGCCTTATCCTTCGCAGAAACATTCAAAATACCATTTGCATCGATATCAAACGTAACTTCGATTTGTGGAGTACCTCGTGGAGCCGTTGGAATATCAGATAAATTAAACTGACCAAGTGATTTATTACCACTTGCCATTTCACGTTCACCTTGCAGCACATGAATAGTTACAGCGCTTTGATTATCTTCATATGTTGAAAATACTTGGCTTGCATTTGTAGGAATGGTTGTATTTTTTTCAACAAGCTTTGTCATTACACCGCCTGCAGTTTCAATACCCAATGAAAGAGGTGTTACATCCAATAATAGAACGTCTGTAACATCACCTCCAAGAACACCACCCTGAATTGCTGCACCTAATGCCACTGCTTCGTCAGGATTAACATCTTTACGAGGCTCTTGACCAAAGAATTTTGCAACCTCTTCTTGAACTTTTGGCATACGTGTTTGACCACCAACCAAAATGACATCATCAAGATCACTAGCAGAAAGTCCTGCATCTTTTAAGGCAACCTTACATGGTTCAATACTACGAGTTACTAAATCATCTACTAAAGATTCCAGTTTCGCACGTGTCAATTTCATCACCAAGTGCTTAGGACCTGATGCATCAGCTGTGATGTATGGTAAGTTGATTTCAGTTTGTGAGCTTGAAGATAATTCAATCTTGGCTTTTTCAGCTGCATCTTTCAAACGTTGCATGGCAAGAGGATCACCTTTTAAATCAAAGTTTTGATCCTTTTTAAATTCATCGGCCAAATATTGAATAATACGATTATCAAAATCTTCACCGCCTAAGAATGTATCTCCATTGGTCGCCAAGACTTCAAATTGAAATTCACCATCAATTTCTGCAATCTCAATGATTGACACATCGAATGTACCACCACCCAAGTCGTACACAACAATTTTGCTATCGCCTTTTGCTGCTTTATCCATACCATAGGCTAGTGCTGCAGCCGTTGGTTCATTGATAATACGTTTAACATCAAGACCGGCAATTTTGCCTGCATCTTTAGTTGCTTGACGTTGGGAGTCATTAAAGTATGCAGGAACAGTCACAACTGCTTCAGTTACCTCTTCACCTAAAAATTCTTCTGCAGTGGCTTTCATTTTTTGAAGTACACGAGCAGAAACTTCAGGGGCAGCCATTTGGTTTCCATCAACTTCGACCCAAGCATCGCCATTTTTAGCTTTGACGATCTTATAAGGCATCAAGTCTTTGTCACGTTGAACCACTTCTTCATCAAATTTACGACCAATCAAACGCTTAACCGCATAGAGCGTTTTTTCAGGATTTGTAACTGACTGGCGTTTTGCCGATTGACCAACTAAGACTTCACCATCGTCAGCATAAGCAACATAAGATGGTGTTGTACGATCTCCTTCACTGTTTTCAATTACTCGCGGTTTATCACCATCCATAACTGCAACACATGAATTTGTTGTACCTAAATCGATTCCAATAATTTTTCCCATTTTAATTACCTCTTACTCTCAATAATCACTGCTGCTATTTACGTTCAGTTGCAGCATAAAAATTTGCATTATTTGTATTATGTTTCTCTAAGTGGGGTTAGCTGTTTTATTTTCAAGAATATTTTTAATTTATGAAAAGTGCTTTTAAGCAATAACCACATCTAACATCTATTTTTGTGCAACGACGACCATTGCTGGACGTAATAAACGCTCATGCAACTGATATCCACGCTGAATGGTATTAACCACACAACCCGGTTCAACGTCATCACTAGGCACCATTGTCATGGCCTGATGTAAATTCGGATCAAGTTTGTCACCAGCTTGAGGTGCAACTTCGACAATCGAAAATTTTTCAAACAAACTGTCTAATTGCTTCAACGTTAAAGATAAACCTTCACGCATGCTTTTCACTGCATCGCTATCATCTGTTTCAATTTCTGTTTCACTAGCAATTTGCAATGAGTCACGTACATTGACTAATTCTTTTGCAATGCCTTCATTTGCATATTTGCGACTATCAGAAATCTGTTTTTCAGAGCGACGGCGGACGTTCTCCATCTCAGCTTTAGTACGTAATAATTGATCAGTAAATTGCGCTTGTTGCACTTCAAGTTCTGCTTGCAAAGATTCCACAGTTGGAATACTTTGCTGTGCTTTAGATTCATCTTCAGCATCAACTTGCGCTTGTTGATTTTCAGCATTCTGATCGGCACTAGCATCTATAGCGTTGGCATTTTCAGCTGCTTCCTGTTCAATTGGTTCTTGTTCCGGAGTATTGTTTTCTGTATTCGACATAATTCGATCTAGTTAGTTCATTTCTTTCAATAAAAAGCACGTCATGCTAGTGCTTAATTTGATGTAAAAGTGGGGTGTAACGTGATAAGTTCAAGCCAATTATGACTATTTTTTTAAGAAAACTTCAATGAATGCCATATGAAAGCTAAAAAACGGACTTCTAACTTTAAATTCATTCGAATCACCCTTCTTTTAATGCTCTTAGCTGGTGTCTGGAAACATTTTGATAATCAAAAAAATATCATCCAAAACTGGAATGGCACCCAAGATGTCGTGATCACACCTATTAATTTTGATAAAGCCTCAACAACTGAAACTGCAATTCAAAATTTGAAAGAAAAGCAGTTTGATGACATTAATGATTTTCTTGCCAAACAATCTAAACGCTATGGACTCGATTTGCGTAATAGCATTAAGCTGCGCTTAGGTGAACCTATCATAGAGACTCCTCCGGCTTTACCCACAATCGGATCTTCTCGATGGGATGTTATTTTATGGTCCTTAAAGTTGAGGTGGTGGGCTTGGCAAAATAAAA
Organism: uncultured Arenicellaceae bacterium; assembly: GCA_938002995.1. Classification (GTDB taxonomy): domain Bacteria; phylum Pseudomonadota; class Gammaproteobacteria; order Arenicellales; family Arenicellaceae; genus CALKZN01. Next base: position 13,922 of record CALKZN010000152.1, read on the forward strand.
CCAATGACTCGCACAATAGCCAAGTAAATTTATATGTGATGTATTCCACGCCAAAAAAAGGTCAACGTCTTCCCCATTCGACCGGTTTACAAAAAGGTTTGATTGGACTGATTCATGCAAGCGCTTTGTCAAAGGAACGCAAACGCAACAATATGATTATCACGCATGAGTTACTCCATATTTTTGGTGCATCGGATAAATATGATTTAAGGAATGGTCGCCCAATTTTTCCTGATGGCTATGCCACTCCCAATAAAAAACCTTTGTTCCCTCAAAGTAAGGCTGAAATCATGGCTGGTAGAACACCCATTAGCAATACAAAATTTGCTCGTATTTATGGATTAACACAAACCGTGATCGGAGAGAAAACAGCTATAGAAATTGGTTGGCTGCAACCACAGGCTAAAAATTAGATTTATATTATTTATATATTTTAAAGATAGAGGTTCAGTATGAAATATGCTTTAAACAATTTTGTCCCTACAGATAATGTCATCAACTACATCTTTGATCATATTCGGAACATCATTATCAGTGCGACTATTACAAGTTCGGGTCTCTACGCTACTAAAATTATCATGCAGCAAGACCCTTCCATCGAGTTTAGTCTCTGTGTTGCTACTACCGTTATTGGCGGCGGATTATTTTTATTAAACTATTTGCAGCTATGGCGAAAAGCAATCGATGCGCATGTCTCAATTGCTTACCCTATTCTAGCAGCGCCAATTTATATTTCATTTGCGATATTGATATATCAATTGATTTGGTTGGAAAATTCTCTAAATTAATAGTTAATTATATCTTTTTGTATCTTGAGTAATCGAAGCTTAGTTACATAAAAATTTAAACTCCTTCTGGAATACAGTAACGATTTTTTCCGATAAAACATCACTCGTCGCAGAGAGGAAGCTGTTAGAGAAATTGACTAATAAAGAGTAAATTGTATTTTTTTACTCAATCAAATGTGCCAAAATTCGCGTAATTCTGTTTCATTCTGAAATAGAAATCTTAAAACATGGAGAGTTTTAAACAGTGACTGTTTATTCTCTTAATATAAAATCTCAAAGAAAAGGTATGTATTTTATGAAGAATTTAAAACTTCTGGCATTCATCTTTATGTCAATTACTCTTGTAGGTTGTGGAACAACCCCAAAAGGCTCACTTTATACTGCAAGTCCGGAAGTGAAAAATGGCAAAGCACAGATTGTTTTTTACTCGTACCCGGAAGTTAATGCTTTCGCATACACAGCAACGATTAAAAACAATGGACAAGAAATTGGGCAACTAATCAACGGACAATTTTTAGTACTCGACATCGAACCTGGTAGTCATAAAATATGGGGCGACTCTAAGCTAATTGATACTCCTTTAGAAATGGATGTTGAAGCAGGTAAAACTTATTATCTTAGATATATCTCCAAATACATTCCATATGCGAGCAGAACATGGTTAAAACCAGTTGAAGAAATTGCAGCAACAGAAGAATTATCTAAATGTTGCCTAGATGGTATAGAAAAATAATCAAACAGTTTTTGACCAAGCGGCAAACTTCATTGCCGCTTGGTTTTATGTAAAGCTGAAAGCATTACAGGCAGAAAAATTGTGCTAGTTAAGCACTAAAATCAAACCAGAATTTAAAAAATTTCAATCAAAAGCATTTACTGAGCTATTTTTAATTCAATAACTTTAGCATTTTGTTCATCCTTAGTAACCAT